>JAJQBG010000308.1 GCA_021203405.1 Bacteroides sp. | reverse complement strand
CAAAAATAATCGAACATAAATTTGGATTTTAACACAGTATCTGATGGCTATGCCCGAAGTAGGTTGAATGATAAAGAACGGATAGAATTAACGATTCTTGCGGAGTTCTTTTAGTTCTGATTTTACCTCTCTGAGCTCTCTTTTAAGTTGATTGATCATTTTATCCTTTTCGGCTACTACCTGGTTATGGAATTCTTTAATATCATCCATGGAAACATTATAGTAGTTATTTTGCTCTTCAATACCACTTCCATCTCCCTGCAAAATACTACCATTAACATCTCCTTCCGGAGTAGCTGTATAATTGTTTGAATTATTAGAAAAATTATAACTCTTTCCAAAACTACCCGTATCAAAAGTCCGGATAAATTCCATACTACCTCCTAAAACAGTGACTACTTTTTCCAGCTTTTCCTGATCTGTAATTACTTCTTCCTGCTCCATCCCTGAAATATCTGCCTGGAACATTTTCACCAAATCGGCTAATGCACCTTGCGTAATACCTCTGGAATTACGTAATAAACGGAGGTTTCTTCCCTGATGTACTCCCGATTTATTGGATTCTTCTTTTATCATCATTGCTTCCTGTGAATTTTTATCATTAACTTTCCGCTAAGATAAAGTTTTTCCGGCTAAGTAAGGAAACTACCCGCTAAGATTCTTTCATTTTTTTGAACTCCGCAAGTAATCGTCTTCAAAAAACACAACACTACAATCTATCAATACACTCATAAAAACAGGTATATAAGCAACTTAAATATAGTTCCAAACTATTTTTTAGGCTCATACAGTTACTCTATATTTACAACGCTAACAATAGAGAAACACAGTCATGACAAACAAGATAGGTACCCCTGGTCGGAAGATAGGTAAAACTCCCTTTATACTGCTGTTTGTTAGTATGGGAATGTTTTTACTGGCTTTCTGCATCGCCATTTATTGGCTGGAGCAACAACCGGTTCTACGGGAGAGGACCCGGGAGGAAGAGAAACGAAAAGAGCGGGAACAAAGAAGGGCACGGATAGAAACAGATACGTTGATACTCTATAGAGATAGGCAGGCCGTATAACCGGAAATGTTCCGGAGTGGAACCAGGAAACGATCCGGGGTCTTAAATTCTCTTTTATACGGTATGCAATTAGTAAAGAATATCCGGATAGTATGACCTTTTTCCGGTTTAAGATGCTGTATGATTTTTACGATGTCCGGGTGTTTGAAATGGAGAACAGGACTTTTTTCTCTTTTACAGGGGAAACGGGCCACTCACACCATATTGCGGAGAAAGGGAACGATCATTGGCAGATCATCAATGTATGGGATGAGGAGGATTATCGATATAGTGTGGAGAATGACCCTGTGTATCAGCTTGTGCTTGTAAAAGAGTAAGAGGAGCCTGGTTCCCTGTGCCCTGCGTATAGTCAAAGAAACTTCCTTTTTTGTCGATTATTCACTTACTTGCCGGAATGATAGCATTTTTTTCCTTTAAAAAGAGTATATCCGACTGATAAACGGAAGATATTTTTATGCGGGCTATCGCTCTCTGCAAAAAGCCAGGCAAAATCAAGGTTGATCCCGTGGCAGTTGATGCCCGCTCCTGCTGTGGCATAGCGGGCATCTCCTTTCTCTTTATCACCATAATGATAGCCACCCCTGAGGGCGAAATGGTGGAAAACACGGTATTCGGCTCCGGCACCGATCTGGCAGACACTTACATCGGAAGGTGCAAAACGATACCCGATATCGGTTACCAGAATAACCCGGTGCATCGGATTGAATGGAAAGTCGATAGATCCTCCTATTTTGCCTACGAAGGGAAGGTCTTCTTTAGTATCGAGGTATTTGATCTTACTTCCGAAGTTACTGAGTTGGAAACCGACCGACCAGTTGGCTCCCTGCACACCGGAAATATTCTGCTGATAGAATCCACCCAGATCGAATGCTACGGCAGAGGCGGCACTGGCTCCTGCGAGATTACCCATATCGGAATAGATATAACGCAGGGTGGCGGAAAGGGAGAGGCCGGTAAAGAGCTGGCGGGCATATCCTGCTTCTATGGCCAGTTCTTTGGGATGAATACTTTTTTCTCCCACAATATCGACGTTGGGATAATTATAATAACGGAAACCTCCTACAATAGCGTTTTTCCGGTCGATCTTATAGAGCCCTCCCAACGTATGAAGGGAGTGACCGGATTCATGATTTCGCATCCAGGGAGTGAATGTATAGGTAGCTCCTGCTTTAGGGGTATTATCGGAAATGGCTGTAGCAGCGTTGTGATAGATTGCGTTGTTACTGCCGGGCAGAGCGATCCCCGCCCCTCCCATAGCCGCAGAACGGGCGTCGGGAGTAATGGTCAGGAAATTGGCGGCACCGGTTTTGATGGGTCCAAACCCATCTTCTTCCTGGGCACTCAGGGCTGTTACGGTAGTTGCCAATAATAGGGTAAATAGCGTTCTTTTCATCTTGCTTAATATTTTATAAATTTCTCTTTGGCAGTAGTACCGTTGCATACAAATTCCAGTGTATAATATCCTGCGGAAAGCCCGCTTATATCTACCGTGGTACTGGTGAATCGTTTTGTTTCTATCTCTTTACTGAAGACTTTACTTCCGGTACCGTTATATATGGTTATGACGGCACTTCCCAGAAATTCGGAAGTGACCCGGAAGGAAAGAGTGCCATCGGTAACAGGATTGGATTCTAACAGAAAAGCAGGACGCTCTTCTACCAGGTCTGCCGAAAGAGCAGCCTGAGCATCTACGCACCCGGTGCCCAGTTGTCCTGCATACTCAGGATTGTAGCGATCTATATCGTAAGCTGTAGTAAGCAATAGTTCTTCTAGCTGGGTGGCTGTAAATCCCTGTTTTCCGACTCCATGTTTTTCAATAACCAGGGCAGCGACTCCGGCTACATGGGGGCAGGCCATAGAGGTTCCATACCGGTATTCGTAATAATTATATCCTCCTGCTGCAATGGTAGTACTCCAGATACGGGTATCTCCGGAACTACCACCACCGGGAGCTGAAATTGCCATATAGTCTCCATAATTTGAATAGGAAGGCTTTTTATAATCCGGCCCGATAGCTGCTACTCCTATTACTTTTTCATAATCTGCCGGAGCTGCCACAGAGGGATTGGAAGAGTTACTGTTCCCGGATGCGAAGAATACAATTCCTCCCTTCATAGGGCTATCCGGCAACTGATTGCCATCGTTATCACACCCTGCATATTTTACAAAATAGTCAATCGCTTCTTTATGAACCAGATCTATGCGGGAAGAGCGGGAAGCGGCATCGGCTGCATATCCCCAGCTGTTCTGACTGATCACGGCACCATTATCGGCACCGTACTTAATAGCAGCACCGATATTACCGGAAACGATATCATTGGTATAATTTCCCTGGTGTTCAAAGATCTGACAACTCATTAATCTGACTCCACTATTCGGAGTACCATTACCGCCCGCAATACCTGAGACCCCGATACCATTATTATTGACGGCTCCGATGGTTCCGGCTACATGGGTACCGTGACGATGCGCTTTGATCGTACCGGTATCCGATACAAAATTATAGCCGTAAATATCGTCATCGTATCCATTCTGATCGTCATCATATCCGGGAGCTCCATTCAATTCCGCTTCGTTAATCCAGAGGTTAGCCTGTAGATCGGGATGGGTAAGTTCAATGCCTCCGTCTACAATGGCTACAATAATATCGGGATGTCCGTTATACTGTTGCCATACATTTTGTAAACGTACATCGGCACCCTCCTGCTGCCACGACTCGGTTCCCGGATTAATAAATCCCCATTGTTTGGAAAGATCGGGATCATCAAAAGGATAAAAAACATGGCTAAGCTGCATCAGCCCGGCTGTAACGGGAGGATCGGCTGGCATAGCCAGAGAGATCACTTTAGGAACGGGAATAGCTGTTTCGATCCCTTCGAGAACGGTTACATCACCGGCTGCCCGGGTAGCTGCTACCTCTTCGGAGAACCAGACATCGTACCATAAATGTAAGCCTTCCCGGCGGGTACGTTCTTCGTATTTACCTGCATAGGGAAAAGTACGCTGCATACGGGTAATCCCGAGTAGGGTAGCAGATCCGTCAAGGGCACGGATACCGGTAGTTACCTGGCCTCCGGAACTTCTTACGGTTACTTCACCGGCAGGTTCTTCTTTGAGTTTGATACGCATACGTCCCGGAATAACTTCATTTTCTGAAAACACAGACAGGAACGGATTCTCATCCTGTTCCAGGGAGTCAGAGGTTATTATCTCATCATTACATGCAAAGAGCAAAGCAGCAGACAAGAGGATTAGAATAGCTTTTTTCACTTGTATATTGGTTAAATTAAATGC
>JAJQBG010000240.1 GCA_021203405.1 Bacteroides sp. | reverse complement strand
AGCCAGAACGCCGATATTCAACCCTCCGGTGGGTCTATCTTTACTGATGAAAGATGTCAAAGAACTAATTAGTAATACAACAAAAATCCATTTTACATACTTCATGTAATTCGGTTTTAGTTAATAATATCCGGGACCGTTATAAACGGTAGTTTCGCCCAAAACATTGCCTGTGAAAAAGCTCAATAAAAATTGATTTTACTGATATACAGCCTTTTCAAAATTGAAACCGGCTGCAAAGGTAAACACTTCTTAATGAATTTTCCAAATAAACAAACAAATTTCTCGGTTTTTCGGCTCATTTTTTTATGTTATTTAGCATAAAACTACTAAATATTCATTATTTTTGCACCGTAAAACAATCAATAATGGAGAATTCAGATACCGAATTAATTCTAATTCGTATTACCGGTGAAGATCGTCCGGGGTTGACAGCTTCTGTTACCGAAATACTTTCTCAGTATGATGTAACGATCCTGGATATAGGCCAGGCCGACATTCATAACACCCTTTCTCTGGGTATTCTTGTCAGCACCGAAGAGAAAAATACCGGATACATTATGAAAGACCTGCTTTTCAAAGCATCTTCACTGGGTATAACCATTCGCTTTTATCCTACCAGTAAACCAGTAAAGAAGAATACGAAGAGTGGGTCAATATGCAGGGAAAAAATCGCTATATACTTACCCTGTTAGGAAGAAAGCTTTCTGCCTTACAAATTTCCGCTGTTACCCGTATTCTGGCTGAACAAGGCATGAATATTGATGCGATCAAACGTCTTACCGGCCGTATTCCTCTGGATGAACAGAAATCGAATATACGTGCCTGCATTGAGTTCTCCGTAAGAGGAACCCCCAAAGACAGAATAGCCATGCAGGCAGAACTGTTGAAGCTATCCAGTCAGCTTTCCATGGATTTCTCTCTCCAGCAGGATAATATGTACCGCCGGATGCGTCGCCTGATCTGTTTTGATATGGATTCAACCCTGATCGAAACCGAAGTTATTGATGAACTGGCCATCCGGGCAGGAGTGGGAGATCAGGTAAAAGCCATTACTGAAAGTGCTATGCGTGGAGAAATAGACTTTTCGGAAAGTTTCAAACAACGGGTATCTCTGTTAAAGGGGCTGGATGTTTCGGTAATGAAAGAGATAGCGGAAAATCTCCCTATCACCGAAGGAGTTGACCGACTTATGTTCGTTTTGAAAAAATATGGCTATAAAATAGCTATACTTTCCGGAGGATTTACTTACTTTGGGAATTATTTAAAAGATAATATGGTATTGACTATGTCTATGCCAATGAACTGGAAATTGCGGATGGTAAACTTACCGGAAATTATGTCGGAGATATAGTGGATGGTAAGCGTAAGGCAGAACTCCTGCGCCTGATCGCGCAGGTAGAAAAAGTAGACATAGCCCAGACAATTGCTGTAGGAGATGGTGCGAATGATCTTCTTATGTTGGGAATAGCAGGGCTGGGAATTGCTTTTCATGCCAAACCGAAAGTGGTCGCAAACACCAAACAGTCCATCAATACGATCGGTCTGGACGGAGTATTGTATTTCCTGGGATTTAAAGATTCTTATCTGGAAGAACAGGGAAAACTTTAACAGAGTGCCGGCCGGCACCTTCCACAATTTGATATATAATATAGAGCATGAAGTTTTCGGAATTGAATTTAGAAGATAACCTTCTTGACGCATTGGATGCGATGAGGTTTGAAGAGTGTACGCCCGTTCAGGAAAAAACAATCCCTGTTATATTAAACGGGGACGATCTGATTGCAGTAGCACAGATAGGAACAGGTAAAACAGCTGCTTATCTCCTTCCGGTGATTAATCAGTTAAGCAAAGGAGGATATCCTCAGGACTCCACCAATTGTATAGTAATGGCCCCTACCCGGGAACTGGCTCAGCAGATTGACCAGCAAATGGAGGGGGTTTTCCTACTTTATGCCGGTATCGAGTGTAGCGGTATACGGAGGAAATGACGGAGTACTTTTCGAGCAGCAGAAGAAAGGACTTACGCTGGGAGCAGATGTGGTAATTGCCACTCCCGGTCGTTTGATCAGCCATCTGAATCTGGGGTACGTAGATTTCTCCAAAGTATCCTTCTTTATTCTGGATGAAGCAGACCGTATGCTTGATATGGGATTCCTGGAAGATATTATGCAGATCGTTAAGCATCTTCCCGAAAGCCGGCAAACGATCATGTTCTCTGCTACTATGCCGGAGAAAATACAGCAGTTGGCCAACAAGATACTGAAAGATCCGGTAGAAGTGAAACTGGCAGTTTCCAAACCGGCGGAGAAAATCCTGCAGGCTGCCTATATTTGCTATGAGAAGCAAAAGCCGGAAATAGTACAGGCCCTTTTTAAAGACGAAGTACCCGAAAAAGTGATCATTTTCTCCTCTTCCAAGATTAAAGTAAAAGAGGTGACCCGTATCCTGAAAAGAATGAAGCTAAATGTGGGAGAGATGCATTCCGATCTCGATCAATCCGAACGGGAAAACATCATGTTGAAATTTAAAAACGGTCACATAAATATACTCGTCGCTACCGATATTGTCTCCAGAGGAATTGACATTGATGATATCCGGCTTGTGATCAACTACGATGTACCGGGAGATAGTGAAGATTACGTACACCGTATTGGGCGTACCACCCGTGCCAATAACGATGGAGTAGCTATCACCTTTGTCAATGAAAAAGATCAGAATAAATTTAAGGTTATAGAGAATTTCCTGGAGAAGGATATCTATAAAATAGAGCTTCCGGTTGAAGTCGGTGAAGGTCCGGAATATTTGCCCCGGATCAGAAAGATGGGAGACCGGAATAAGAAAAGAAATTTTCGGAGAAAGAAATGACCTGAAAAGAAAAGGCTGAATGATAAGTTCAGCCTTCTTTTATTTTATTCATTCCCTGTATTTATCTCAATCTATCGGCTGCTCTTACCAGGAACTCATCCTTACCAATAGCACGGATAGCCAGATAGTTCAATATAATAGCGATCAGGGGAAGACAAAGACCGAACCCTAAGCTGAAAGTTCCGTCAAATCCTCTTTGCAGCATGTACCAGAAGAAACCAAATACCAAATAAAAACCAATCATAATTACCATACTGAATACACACATTCTAATCTGTAGGATACGGTTCTTAAAAAGGAAGATAGCTCCCAATGAAATAATTGCACTTAGTAGCAATAGAGTAAAAAGCCCCCAGGTAGACTGAAAAGTCCCATCCATAGTAACCCCCAGTGGTTTTAAAACTGCCATGCCGGAAAAATTAATAAAGTTACCTAATGGCAAAAAAAGAGTGGCGATCAGTAAAGCTGTAACCAGTAACATGTAAATCGTTTGAATTCGTTGTATCATATTATTTTTTGATAATAAAAAAGTCAAGTAATTAAACCATACGGATAACTACTTGACTATAATTTTGTTTGTTCAATTACTGCAATTTTTCTTTTTCCTTGGCAGGATTACGGTAATAAACCTTACCCTCTACATATTCCTGAGCGGCAATTAATGTAGGTTTCGGAAGCTTTTCATAATAACGGGAAATTTCAATCTGCTCTCTGTTCTCAAATACCTCTTCCGGGTTATCGTTGTAAGAAGCAAATTCCTGCAACTTTTTGGATAAGTCATTTTTGATTTCAACACTGATCTGATTAGCCCGTTTTCCAATAATGACTACTGTTTCATATACATTACCGGTATCGGCGCATAACTCCATCATATCACGGTTTACCGTAGTGCCCGGAGCATTTGTTTTTTTATAATTCATAATTAAATATCTGATTCTGATTCACCTTTAATCTCTTTACTCGCATCTCTGAAGATTCTCTCTATCTCCTTCATATATTTGCTATCAGGAAACTCATTTTTAAATCCATAATACTCATCAATGGTTTCACGGAAGCGCTCATCCTTTCTGTCCTCTATACTATTCTGGGCCAGTTCATATTTGGCACGCAGAATCAACACGGAAATATCTTCCCTATAATGGGTATAAGGATAATCCTTCAAGGCATTCTGGGCAGTAATTACAGCGGCCTGATAATTATTCCCCCTGTAATTTCCCATATTATAATATAACTTTGCAGCCAGAAAATCTTTCATAACCAGCTTATCCTGCATAGCAAAGATCATATCCTGTGCCTCCTGCTTATAGGTACTTTCAGGGAAATATTCCAGAAAAAGCTGTAGTTCCTGAATCGCTTTATAAGTTTCAGACTGATCCAGACGCGGTTCCGGTGAATCCAGATAAAGTGCCTTACCGGCATTGAAACGAGACAACTCCGCATACATACCACGAGGGTAAGTATTATAATAGGTAATAAAATACTGTGAAGAACTAATATAATCTTTCTGTTTGTAATAACT
>JAJQBG010000007.1 GCA_021203405.1 Bacteroides sp. | reverse complement strand
TTAGTATTGGTATTTGCTGCCGCCGTAGCAGTAACACTGGCTTCCTGTGGAAATAAAGCAGCGAATGCAGAAGCAACTGAAGAGCCCGTCGTAGTGGAAGAAGTGGTAGTAGAAGAGGAGATCATCGCACCTGCTGACACACTTGCAGTAGATGGCGACGAAGTCGCTGAAACTAACGAGGTAGCTGCTGAATGATCAGAAGTTATTCTTTTGAGAGAATTGAAAGTCTGGTATATATATTTCTGGCTTTTTTTATTTTCTACCTTCCCTATTCCATCTGTTTATAATCCCGGGCCAGCCCTCCCTCTCCGGTCTCTTTATAGAGCGAAGGCAGATCGTGTCCCGTCTCTTTCATCACCTCTACCACCTTATCAAACGATACCCGGTGGGCCCGTCACTAAAAGAAGAAAAGATATTGGCATCCAGTGCCCGGGCCGCCGCATACGCATTACGCTCAATACAAGGGATCTGTACCAACCCACAAACAGGATCGCATGTCATTCCCAGGTGATGTTCCAGTCCCATCTCCGCTGCGTACTCTATCTGTGCCGGACTTCCCCCGAAAAGCTGGTTAGCCGCTGCCGAAGCCATAGCACAGGCTGTACCCACTTCGCCCTGGCAACCCACTTCCGCCCCTGCGATCGAAGCGTTGTGCTTAACAATATTTCCTACCAGTCCTGCCGTAGCTATTGCCCGCAGAATACGGATGTCGCTAAAATTCCGGCTCTCCTGCAGATGATACAATACAGCAGGTACCACCCCGCACGAACCACAGGTAGGAGCCGTCACGATCACCCCGCCCGAAGCATTCTCCTCGCTTACCGCCAGTGCGTAGGCAAATACTAGTCCTCTGGATCGCAACGACTGTTTATACCCCGAAGCCTTTATGTAATAAGTAGCAGCCTTACGCCTGAGGTTGAGGGGACCTGGTAGAACACCTTCCTCTTCCAGGCCTCGTTTAATAGCCGCCCGCATGGTTATCCATACACTGTTCAGATAATCCCAGATATCCTCGTCCTCACACTCCTTTACATATTCCCAATAGTTCTTACCACTCTTTTTACACCAGGCCAGAATATCACTCATGGAGTTCCTATCATATACCTCTTCCGACTCCCGGAAATCTCCATTCTCTTCTGCCAGGGCGCCCCCGCCTACACTATATACGATCCGCTCTCCTGAAAGCTGTCCGCCAGTGTCAAAAGCCTGGAATTTCATACCGTTGGGGTGGAAGGGGAGGAATATATGAGGTTTCCACAAGATCTCTACCGGAGCTACCGGTTGTAGTACATCCAGGATCGCTATATCCGTCATGTGTCCCTTCCCGGTAGCCGCCAGGCTACCATACAAAGTCACTTTAAAAGAAGTAGCTTCGGGATGCCCCGCCAGAAACTGTTCAGCTGCATTGCGCGGCCCCATCGTGTGGCTGCTGGAAGGACCCGTTCCGATCCGATAGAGTTCTTTAATCGATTTCATTTGATCAAGGTTATGACTATTTTATGCAAACATAAACAATTTACCCGGAAAATATCTTTTTCCGTTCGCATTATATAACTATAATTTCAGGCTAGGTCTACCACAGTAATACCTGCTCCTCCGAATTGTACATGCTCGTCCCCATAGCGGGCTACTCCCGGTACCGTTTGCAGGTATTGCCGGATCATGCTCCTGAGCGCACCCGTTCCCGTACCGTGCAGGATCCGTACCCGGTCCATACCCACCAGGATAGCATCGTCAATAAAGTATGTTACAGCCTGTACAGCCTCCTCCCCACGCATACCCCGTACATCAATATCCTGTTTAAAACCAAGTTTTTTCTCATACATCGCATCCTGGGTTTGGGTTACCACCTGCGGAGTAGCCTGTAAAGAGGGTTTCGGCACATTCCCGGTAACAGCTTCCAGTCTATCCAGCTTTACCGTTGATTTGATACTGCCGAAAGCCACGGTTGCCGATTTTCCGCTGATCTCCATCACTTCACCCACCGTAGTCTGTCCCTTAATCCTCACACGCGAGCCCTTTTCAACCGGAGTCACCCTGGGTATTACAGGTTGCACACTACTATCTTGTTTCTTCTTATCCCTCTTCCGGTTCTGTTTCTCCCGCAGCTTCTCCATCTTGCGCACGATCTTTGCCTGCTCTTCTTCCTGTATCTTCTTGTCCAATGCCTCCCGGAAATCCGTCAGCTCCTGGCGCGCCTGACGGGTCTGCTCCTTCTCCGCCTGCGATTCCTTAATGGTACGTATCGTATTCTCAATGCGTGCATTCGATTCCCGGATCAGTTGCTCCGCCTCCTCCTTCGCCTTCTTTAAAATAGACTTGCGGGATTTCTCAAACTCACTCAGTTCCGTCTCGTACCGGTTGATCGTATCCTCCATCTGCTTCTCCCGTTGCCGGATACTCTGGCGTTTATTCTCCCAGTACCGTTTATCCCGTACAATATCCTGCAGGTATTTATCCGCATTGATATACTCCTGGCCCACCAGCTCCGAAGCATCCGCTATCACCTCCTCCGGAAGCCCGATCTTCCGCGCGATCTCTACCGCGAACGAACTTCCCGGATTCCCGATCTGCAACTGGAACAGCGGCTGCATCAGGTGGCGGTCATACATCATCGCCCCGTTCACCACTCCCTGGTGATCCTCCGCATAATGTTTCAGGTTCTGGTAGTGCGTAGTAATGATCCCGAATGTACCCTTTTCGTTGAAACGTTTCAATACAGCCTCTGCAATAGCACCCCCTATCTGGGGTTCCGTACCTCCACCAAACTCATCGATCAGGATCAGGCTCTTCCCGTTGCAGTGCTTCAGCATATTCTTCATATTGGTCAGGTGCGAAGAATAAGTACTCAGATCATCCTCCAGCGACTGTTCGTCGCCAATATCAATAAATATATCCCGGAAGATACCCACCCGGCTCCTTTCGCTCAGCGGGATTAACAATCCGCATTGCAGCATATATTGCAACAAACCTACCGTTTTCAGACATACCGATTTACCTCCCGCATTCGGTCCCGAAATGATCAGGATCCGATTTTCTCTATCCAGTTCCACATCCAGCGGAACCACCTTTTTACCCTGCTTTTCCAGGGTCAGTTGTAACAGCGGATGTATCGCCTGCCTCCAGTCAATAACCTGTTTCTCTGTCACCACCGGCCTGATACATTTTAGTTGCAGGGCAAAATAACTCTTGGCCCGTATAAAATCCACCTCACCCAGAAAACCGTATGAAAGCAATATCTCCGGGATATGCGGACGCACCAGGCCCGAGAATTCCGTCAGGATACGGATGATCTCCCTCCGTTCCTCACTCTCCAGCTCCCGCACCCGGTTGTTAGCCTCTACCACTACCGCAGGTTCAATGAAAACCGTCTTTCCGCTGGCCGACTCGTCGTGTACGATCCCCTTTAACTTCCGTTTCATAGCTGAAGCCACCGGGATCACCAGACGACCGTCACGCATGGTCGGTGCCACATCCTTATCCACCAGTCCCTCCCGCTGTGCTTCCCGCAGGATCGTATGAAGCGAACGCGAAATACCATTCATCGTACCTGCCAACTCCCGGCGTATACGCATCAGTTCACTGCTCGCGTTATCCTTGATCTTCCCGTACTTATCCAGGATCGTATCGATCTTACCGATCAGTTGAGGAAATACCGAAACACCCCCCGCCAGTCTCTTTAGAGTAGGGTAGGGATGGTTACTCTCTTCCTCCTCGTTCCTCTCCAGGAACCGGACAATGCTGCGGATCGTCTCTAAAGAACGCCTCAGATCGAACACCTCCGGCTCATCCATATACATACCCTCTACCCGGATACGTTTCAAAGACTCCCTTACATCAAAAAAATATTGATCCGGAAAATCATCCTCTTCCTGGATGATCCGCAGAAACTCCTCCGTCTGGTTCAGCCGCTCTTCGATCTCTGCGAAATCTGCCGAAAAAGCCATTGCTTCCACCTTTTCCTCTCCCAGTGTACTGAGGCATTTATTTTCTAATAAGGTACGGATCAGATCAAACCCGATTTTCTGCTCAAAATTCTGAGGATATATCATATTATTGTTTCCAGTTGTAAATTAGAGATTTAAATTCTCACGGTGAAAAAACTATATGCAAAAGTACAATTTTTTTTCAAATTTGTTTGGATGTTTAAATTATGTTCGTACCTTTGCAACGCTTTTGAAAGAAAGCATTCCTGGAGAGATGGCAGAGTGATCGATTGCAGCGGTCTTGAAAACCGCCGTACTGAAAGGTACCGGGGGTTTGAATCCCTCTCTCTCCGCCGGGTAAAGGCATCTGAGTAATCAGATGTCTTTTTTTGTTATCTGCCCCGTTTGGGATCACCGTAAAAAGTTGAGGGATTTGTTTTTTTTATGGATAAATGTAAGATATATGGGGCAATATTTGAC
>JAJQBG010000020.1 GCA_021203405.1 Bacteroides sp. | reverse complement strand
TTTAATTTTGATCCGTTATCTAAAAAATAATATGTAATTTTCTGCTCGAATAAGAAATGTGAAACTATGATTAAAGATACATTGACCCCTGATTATATTATTGAATCCAGTTGGGAGGTTTGTAATAAAGTCGGAGGTATTTATACTGTATTATCTACAAGAGCGAACACACTACAGCAGGAATTTAAGGATAAACTGATCTTTGTTGGTCCCGACTTCCGGGCGGGGAAAGAAAATCCACTTTTTATTGAGTCTGACCATCTTTATCTGGATTGGCGTGACCATACCCGTGACCAGGATGGTTTGAAAGTACGTGTGGGCCGTTGGAATATACCGGGAGAGCCCGTTGTGTTTCTTGTCGATTTTACTCCGTTTTTTGAGCAGAAAGATGAAATATACACGGAAGCCTGGAATCACTATCAGGTAGATTCTCTGCATGCATATGGAGATTATGATGAGGTTTCTATGTTCTCTTACGCGGCTGCTAAAGTAGTAGAGAGTTTTTATCGTTATAATTTATCGGAGGAGGATAAGGTGATCTATCAGGCTCATGAATGGATGACCGGATTGGGGGCTCTTTATCTTCAGACTTATGTACCCGAGATTGCAACCATATTTACTACACATGCTACTACCATAGGCCGTTCTATTGCCGGAAATAATAAGCCTTTATATGATTATTTGTTTGCCTATAATGGTGATCAGATGGCGCAGGAGTTGAATGTACAGTCAAAACACTCCATTGAGAAACAGAGTGCACATTTTGTGGATTGTTTTACCACAGTGAGCGATATTACCAATAATGAGTGTAAGGAGTTATTGGATAAAGAGGCGGATGTGGTATTGATGAATGGTTTTGAAGATGATTTTGTACCTAAAAGCAGAAGCTTTACTTTAAAGCGTAAACGGGCTCGTACTGCCCTGTTGACAGTTGCTAATAAATTGCTGGGAACTGCCTGGGGGGATGATACCCTGATCGTAGGTACCAGTGGCCGTTATGAGTTTAAAAACAAGGGAATTGATGTCTTTCTGGAATCTTTGAACCGGCTGACCCGTGATAAGAATCTGGAGAAAAATGTCCTGGCTTTTATTAGTGTTCCTGGTTGGGTTTGTAATCCCAGAGAGGATTTACAACATCGTCTTAAAAGTAAAGAGGATTATAAAACGGCATTGGAAATACCTTTTATTACTCATTGGTTGCATAATATGAGTCACGACCAGGTACTGGATATGTTGAAGTATCTGGGAATGTCTAATGATAAGAATCAGCGGGTAAAAGTGATCTTTGTTCCCTGCTATCTGGATGGAAAAGATGGTATTTTTAATATGAACTATTACGACCTGGTACTTGGACATGACCTGACTGTGTATCCCTCTTATTATGAACCGTGGGGTTATACTCCTTTAGAGAGTGTGGCTTTTCAGGTTCCGACTATTACTGTGGACCTGGCCGGTTTCGGGCTCTGGGTAAAAAATCTCAAAGGTAATACCCGGGGTAGTATTGAAGAAGGGGTAGAGGTGATTCATCGTTCTGATTACAACTATTCGGAAGTCGCGGATCAGATAAAAGATACGATCTCGGCTTTTTCAGGAATGCCGGATAAGGAGATCAAAGAGATCCGGAAGCGGGCTGCTGCAGTAGCAGAACAGGCACTCTGGAAGCATTTTATTGAATATTATTATAAAGCTTATGATATAGCTTTACGCAGAGCAGAGAAACGCATTAGTCAATCATAAAGAGATTTATTCATTAACTATATTTAGAAATTATGAAGGTTAAAGTTAGTCACGTAAACACTCCTAACTGGAAAGATGTAACTGTAAAGTCTTGTGTTCCCGGGGAGTTGGAAAAGTTAGCTGAACTTTCCCGGAACATCTGGTGGTCCTGGAATCATGAGGCTACCGAACTATTTAGAGACCTGGACCCTGTGCTTTGGAAAGAGGCTGGCCAGAATCCGGTGATGTTGTTGGAGCGTATGAGCTATGAAAGACTGGAGGAACTTGCCAAGAACAAAGCAATTATTAAAAGAATGAATGATGTCTATGATAAGTTCAGAGCTTACATGGACGTTAAACCGGACAGTAAACGTCCTTCTGTTGCTTATTTCAGTATGGAATATGGTTTATCGACCGTACTGAAAATATATTCGGGAGGTCTGGGAGTATTGGCTGGTGACTATCTGAAAGAGGCTTCTGACAGTAATGTAGACTTATGTGCTGTCGGATTCTTATATCGTTACGGTTACTTTACGCAGTCCCTCGCTATGGACGGGCAGCAAATTGCCAACTATGAGGCTCAGGACTTTGGTAGTCTTCCTATAGAACGGGTAATGGATGAAAACGGTCAGCCTATGGTTGTGGAAGTACCTTACCCGAATCATATGGTATATGCCTATATCTGGCGTGTAAATGTAGGCTGTATTGCTCTTTACCTGATGGATACTGATAATGAGATGAACAGTGAGTTTGACCGTCCGATCACTCACCAGCTTTATGGTGGTGAGTGGGAAAACCGTTTGAAACAGGAAATTCTGTTGGGTATCGGAGGTATGCTGACCCTGAAATCTCTGGGAATTAAAAAAGATATTTACCATTGTAACGAAGGTCACGCTGCTCTTATCAATGTACAGCGTCTTTGTGATTATGTGGCTGAAGGCCTTACTTTCGAACAAGCTCTTGAAGTAATACGTGCTTCTTCCCTTTATACTGTACATACTCCGGTTCCTGCCGGCCATGATTATTTTGACGAAGGACTCTTCAGTAAATATATGGGTGGATATCCTGAGAAACTGGGAATTTCCTGGAATGACCTGATGGATATGGGACGTAATAATCCGGGTGATCAGCAGGAGCGTTTCTGTATGTCGGTTTTTGCCTGTAACACTTCTCAGGAAGTAAACGGTGTAAGCTGGTTGCATGGAAAGGTTTCTCAGGAGATGTTCTCTTCTATCTGGAAGGGGTATTTCCCGGAAGAGAGTCATGTGGGTTACGTAACTAATGGAGTTCACTTTCCTACATGGTGTGCGACAGAGTGGAAACAATTGTATGGAAAACATTTTGATGAGAACTTCCTGCACGATCAGTCTAATCCTAAGATCTGGGAGGCTATTTACAGTGTATCTGATGAAGAGATCTGGAAGACTCGTCAGGATATGAAAAATAAACTGATTGATTATATCCGTATTCAGTTCCGTGAAACCTGGTTGAAAAATCAGGGAGATCCTTCAAGAATTGTATCGTTAATGGATAAGATCAATCCGAATGCATTGCTTATTGGTTTTGGGCGTCGTTTTGCTACTTATAAACGTGCACATCTTTTGTTTACGGATCTGGATCGTCTGGCTAAGATCGTTAACAATCCTGATTATCCGGTACAATTCCTCTTTACCGGTAAAGCTCACCCGCACGATGGTGCCGGTCAGGGACTGATCAAGCGTATTATTGAGATTTCACGCCGTCCGGAGTTTTTGGGTAAGATCATCTTCCTTGAAAACTATGATATGACATTGGCTCGTCGTCTGGTTTCCGGTGTAGATATCTGGCTGAATACTCCGACACGTTCGCTGGAAGCTTCAGGTACATCGGGAGAGAAAGCTTTGATGAATGGTGTAGTGAACTTCTCTGTGCTTGACGGATGGTGGCTGGAAGGTTACCGTGAAGGAGCCGGCTGGGCGCTTACTGAAAAGCGTACTTACCAGAACCAGGAGCATCAGGATCAGCTGGATGCTGCTACTATTTACAGTATCCTGGAGACTGAGATCATGCCGCTATATTATGCACGTAATAAGAAGGGATACTCTGAAGGATGGGTTAGGACTATTAAGAATTCTATCGCACAGATCGCTCCTCACTATACAATGAAGCGTCAGTTGGATGACTATTTCAGCAAGTTCTATAACAAGTTGGCTAAACGTTTCCATGTACTGGCTGCTAATAACTATGCGAAAGCGAAGGAGATTACCAACTGGAAAGAGGAAGTAGCTGCCAGATGGGATTCTATTGAGGTGGTTTCTTCTGAAAAGAGCGAAGAGCTGGTTAACAGTGCTATTGAAAGTGGAAAAGAGTATACAATTACCTATGTGATTGACGAAAAGGGATTGAATGATGCGATTGGTCTGGAATTGGTCACTACTTATACTGATAAAGATGGGCGTCAGCGTATTTACAGCATTGATCCTTTTGAAGTAGTGAAGAAGGAAGGTAATCTTCATACATTTGTGGCGAAACATACTGTTTCTAATGCAGGTAGCTTTAAAATTGCTTATCGTATGTTCCCGAAGAACCCGGATCTTCCGCATCGTCAGGACTTTGATTATGTACGTTGGTTCTATTAATAGGCTATGAATAGAAATTAAGATATACTATCTGTTCAGGCAGATCGTTTTTTAAATAAGGTATCTACGTAAATAGATACCTTATTTG
>JAJQBG010000155.1 GCA_021203405.1 Bacteroides sp. | reverse complement strand
CTGTTGAACATTTATACCGTAAGCTTGTTATATTTTCACAAGTAATATTTCGTGTAATTCAAAAGAAATAACTGTTATGAAAAAATTGTTTTTACTTTTTATTTCCATTTTTACCTATGCGGGAATTATAAATGCACAGGATGATTGTCTGGAGTTTTTTCCTACAACTGAAGGTAGTACATTAGTCAGTAAAAGTTACGACGGCAACAATAATTTGCTTTCAACTATGACTTCCCGTGTTACCAGTTCTTATGGATATGCATCTGGTACTGATATTGAACTGGAATTTACCATGACTGATGCGAATAATAATGTAATCGATCGTGGCACTATTAACGCCAACTGTAATGATGGTGATTTCTATTTGAAAATGGATAACCGGGCTTATGTACCCAATATTTTGGATGTTCTTAGTATGGATACCCAATTAGTAGGAAGTTTCCTGGATTATCCGGATACTTTCAGAGAAGATTACATTTATAATGGACCTTTCCAAATGGATGCCGGAGAGTTTACTATTAAGTCAAAAATAGACTCCAGTGAGAAGATGAGAGTAAGTGTTCGTAACCGCGAATACGAAAAGAATGAAAAAATATCTACTCCTGCCGGAGATTTTCATGCTTCCAAAATTAAATTTACGGTAGAGACTTACGAAAATGGTACTGCCAATACTTATAAAGGAATAGAGTGGTATGCTGTAAAAGCCGGAATTGTACGTACTGAAATCTATAATCAAAATGATAATTTATTAAATTATACAGTACTTACCGATTTAGATGTAAAGTAACACTATCCCGTTAAGATAATAATTATATCAGTTGTTATATTAGTGAGAAGCTGTGGAAAAGTTTTCGGAAACATCCGGGAAGTAAAGTTCCCGTTAACCCGGAAGACTTTTCACAGCTTTCTTTTTATTTTTTAGAAAAGAGATAAACTTTCTTACCGAAAAGTTTGCAATTAGAAAAAGAGTTTCTATCTTTGCACTCGCTTTAGAAAAGCAACGGGGTGTAGCGCAGTCCGGTTAGCGCACCTGCTTTGGGAGCAGGGGGTCCCAGGTTCGAATCCTGGTACCCCGACACTGAGAAGAGTCTGTTTAATAACAGACTCTTTTTTATGCTCCGGAGTTTTGACAGACTTCAGAAGGAAGGATTTATGTAAAGCCTGATAGATTTTGATTCTATAACTTCCCAATTGAAATATTCCTGTATATTTATATGTACTTAGACCCGGGTCTCATATAAAATCATTCATTGATTTTTGTTTTTTCCTAAAGTAGATTCACACATTCAAAAAAAGGAGATAATTAATTTATCCCCTTTTTCAGTTTCCTGATTTCTTATCAGCACTTTATTTTTAATTCATTTAAGACTTTCCGGATAGCCTCAAAAGTTGTTATACGGGTAGGAACTAAAGGTAATCTTAGCTTATTCCCGATCATTCCCATCATGTTAAGCATAGATTTTACTCCTGCCGGATTGCCATCCACAAAAAGGAGTTTAAATAGTTCCGTGAATTTATGGTGAATTAATCTTGCATTGGTAAAATCTCCTTCTAAAGCCAGGCGGGTCATCCTGCTAAATTCCCGGGGAAATGCATTACCGATCACTGAAATTACCCCTACTGCCCCTAAAGTGATAAGCGGAAAGGTAATACCGTCGTCTCCTGATATAACATCAAAGTCGGCAGGTTTATTTTTTATGATATCATCCATTTGAGTAATATCTCCGGATGCTTCTTTGATAGCAATTACATTTTTAAATTCCCTGGCAATACGCAAAGTGGTCTCAGCCGTCATATTTACTCCGGTTCTTCCGGGAACATTATAAAGAACGATCGGTAATTCGGTCGCTTCTGCAATAGCTTTATAATGTTGGTAGATTCCTTCCTGAGAGGGTTTATTATAATAAGGAACCACCGAAAGAATAGCATTCACTCCTTTGAAATCACCGGTTTTCAGTTCATTGACAATGGCACGGGTATCATTACCTCCTACACCCAGTAGAATAGGGATTTTCCCATTCACCCTTTCAATTACTTTTTCTTGGATGAGCCTTTTCTCTTCACAGGTCAAAGTCGGAGTTTCTGCTGTGGTTCCCAGTACACAGAGAAAGTCAGTATTATTTTGAAGCTGATAGTCAACCAGACGCATCAACGCATCAAAATCTACACTATCGTCCTCTTTAAAAGGAGTAACCAGGGCTACTCCCATTCCTTTTAATCTTGTTTGTATCATGTGTAAAAATAATCTCCAGATAATATGGATGCAAAAGTAGCAATATTTTCCGTTTATAATTTATTTTTAAATGGCAATTTAACCGGCTGGCTCGTTATTCCGGTGATATAAGCTTCAGGAATTCTTCTTCATTTAAGATTTGTATCCCTAATTTCTCAGCTTTTTCCAGTTTTGCCGGTCCCATATTCTCTCCGGCAAGAATAAAACTGGTCTTGGAAGAGATACTTCCTACATTTTTGCCACCATGTTTTTCAATCATTAATTTATATTCGTCCCGGGAATAATGTTTGAAAAGTCCACTTATTACAATGGATTTTCCCTGTAGAAGGTCGGATGCCTCTTCCATCTCTTCCGCTGTTCGTTCCATTTGTACACCAGCAGCTTTTAATCTTTCTATTAACTCTCTGTTCTTAGGTGAAGAAAAATAGAATTTAACACTTTGTGCAATCCTTTCTCCGATCTCGTCTACATTTACCAGTTGTTCAGAAGTGGCTTCTGCTAATTCCTGGATACCAGAAAAAGCTCTGGCTAACTTTTTAGCAATGGTTTCTCCTACAAAACGGATACCTAATGCATACACTACTCTTTCGTAAGGTATCTTCTTGCTTTGTTCCACGCCTTTTAGAATATTATCGGCAGATTTTTCTCCCATACGTTCCAGACCGGATATCTGTTCGGCTTTTAATTCATAGAGGTCTGCTGCATTCCGGATGAGATCAAGCCGGTAAAACATATCGATTGTTTCCGGACCTAATCCCTCAATATTCATAGCACGGCGGCTGATAAAATGTTCTATTTTTCCTTTGATCTGGGGAGGACAAGCGGTTTCATTGGGACAATAGTGGGCAGCTTCTCCTTCATAGCGGACTAAGGGAGTGCCACATTCCGGACACCGGGAGATAAATTTTACCTTTTCACCTATCATAAAGCGAGCCTTTGTATCTACTCCGGTTATTTTAGGGATGATCTCGCCTCCTTTTTCTACATATACCATATCTCCGATATGCAGATCCAGTTTTTCTATAATATCTGCATTATGCAAGGAGGCGCGTTTTACTACTGTTCCAGAGAGTTGTACCGGATCCAGATTAGCAACCGGGGTTACTGTCCCTATTCTTCCTACCTGATAAGTTACTTCATTCAGGCGTGTCAGTGCTTTTTCCGGCTGGTATTTGTAGGCTATAGCCCATCTGGGAGATTTGGCTGTATATCCTAAATTCCTTTGCTGGATCAGGGAGTTTACTTTGAGTACCACCCCATCTGTTGCTACAGGGAGATTTTTACGCTCTACATCCCAGAAATTAATAAATCCGATTACCTCGTCAAGTGTCTGGCATTTACGGATTGTATCCGGTACTTTAAATCCCCAGGAAGCGGCAGCCTGTAAATTTTCATAATGGCCTTCTGCCGGAAGATTATCTCCTAAAAGGGAATAAAAGAAGGCATCCAGACCCCGTTTAGCTACCACTGTAGAGTCCTGGAGTTTTAATGTACCGGAAGCCGCATTCCGTGGATTGGCGAACAGAGGCTCTTCGTTGGCTTCTCTTTCCCGGTTCAGTTCTTCAAATACTTTCCAGGGCATTAGGATCTCACCTCTTATTTCAAACTCTTCCGGGTATCCGGCTCCCTGCAATACCAGGGGAATAGTACGGATGGTTTTTACATTATCTGTTACATCATCTCCTACTACTCCGTCTCCCCGGGTAACGGCCTTTACCAGCTTTCCATCTATATAAGTAAGCGATATGGAAGAACCATCGTATTTCATCTCACAGCAGATCTCAAAATCTTCGTTCAGAAATTTTTTCACCCGGTCGTAGAAATCTGATATTTCACCTTCCGAATAGGTATTTGAAAGAGATAACATAGGATATTTATGCGGTACCTGCGTAAAATTCTTATTTATGTCGCTCCCTACACGCCTGGTAGGTGAATTGGGATCTGCATACTGAGGATATTTTTCTTCCAGATCCTGCAATTCGCGTAGTTTCCGGTCAAATTCCTGGTCGGATATAGTAGGGTTATTTAATACATAATAATTATAGTTATGCTGATGAAGTTCTTTTCGCAGACCTTCTATTTTCTCTTTTATCTCCATAATTTTTATAGCTTTATTGAGACAAAAATACATATTTTATTCCCGTATATCTTACCACACCCCACATAATATTTTTACTTTTGCTGAAAATTCAG
>JAJQBG010000373.1 GCA_021203405.1 Bacteroides sp. | reverse complement strand
ATATACTTTTTTGCAGATATAATATGTATTTTTTTTGCAGGAGGCTATACAGTGAAACGAATATTTTTGTACACAAAAAAGGCACTTTCCCTGTAGGGAGAAATCTGCTCAACCACTCTTCCTAAAATCGGATAACGGGCAGAGATCACCCTAGGTCAAAAGCCTGTTATATTCAGTGTCCGGATAAGCCGGAATACCTCTGTTTTAACCTTTTATTCAGATCGTATATCTCGTGCCGGGCATCATAAAAACTACTCCTATGCCCCAGAACAAATTTGCATTAGCACGCTATTACATGATTGACGAATTACTGAGAAAACACTTTTATGTTAAATCTTCTTACATGATTGAAAGATGCCGGATAGAGACAGGATTCAATGTAACCCGGCGAACCATCCAGCTGGATATCTATGCCATGAAAAACGACTCTTTTCTCGGTTTTTACGCCCCGATCGATTACTGTAATTCCCGGAAAGCTTATTATTATTCCGATAAAGAATATGTATTAAATCGTTTTCACGACTTTTCAGCAGAAATAGATAGACTGGAAAAGCTGATCTTACATTACCGGGATTCCATTACACTGATCCATCTCCGTGAACTGCTGGAAATAACAGGCCGGATACGTTCCGCCGGTGAATCCTCCCGATAGTCCCCGGAATATCAGGGCTTTTGCTGCTTCCGGTTTAATAAGAACAAAATAGGAATGATAAAAATAAAAAGTAAAGGTATGATCAGCAGAGTAGCTTGATTCTCTCCTTTGAGGGAGAAGACCTGTTCTAATGAAAAATTCTCTACCATACAGAAAAAGAGCAGATAAGCCTCAATACTACTCAGGATCAGAAAAGAGAAGAAATAGACAGATTTACGGTGGATAAAAGAGGAGAAAACCGGTGAAACACCATACCCTAACCCAATAGCTGCCCATATAAAAAGGAGAAGGAGTAGAAAAAAGAGATAGGTCTCCCACCCGTTATAAGGATAATCGGCATGCATAAGTTTGTGTAGATCGTATTTTGTCAGTTCTTTATCATTTGTTTCCGGAAAATCTGCTGTATAGTAACGGGCCAGATAGAACTGATTCCACATTTTAATAAAAAGTTAGTACGAAGTGCATCCTCTTTACGGAGGATCTCCATGTATTGCCGGGGCCATTCATCACTCCTGCTGTTAACCAGCATCACACTATCCGTCATCTGGGTAAGTGTGTAAAGATAACTGCGGTGGCGATCCCCTTTCTCCCGATCAAAAGTTGCATACAAGCGGATATCCCGGATAGATTCCAGCCTGCAACTATCAATAACCAGACTGGCAGATTTCATGAACTGGGCCATAGAACGTTTTTTCCGGAAAGAGTAATCCGGGAAATAGAAGTTGACACCCTTTATAGCATGGTTCGGGAAATTATCAACGGCCACGAAAAGCTGCTCCAGACAAGAGGCCCGTAGCGAAGAAGAAGCGAGAAAACGATCAGTCTCCGTATCGCCCCGGAAGGTCACCAGTAGATCCAGTTGCAGAGAATCCTGAAAAACACCGGTGGGAAAAGTGAGATCCTGCGGATGGAGATGAACTTGTTCTTCTTTTGCCTCTACCTGGTAATTCCGTACAATGTAACGCTGATTTACCTGCGAAGGAAAACGCATCGGAAGCAGGTAATTGAGATAAAGTTGTTCTGCAGTAAGAGAGTCCTGTTCTGTTTCGGCTATTTTATCCAGAAGTTGTTTGGCAAACTCATCGAACGAAAGATTAAACAGGCGGGTAACCTCTTCAAGCGTAGAAACATAAAGGGTATTATAGCACACAATGGTATCGTACCGTACAATGATTTCGTAATCCGGATCGTATTCATAGTAAGGTTCATACATCTGCCCATGCAGAGAAGAAAAATACCCTGCGAGACTCCACAGTATAAAAACACTCAATAGTTGTTTCATAACCTGACAATTAAAAAGAAGTGATAAATTTACCCTCTTTAGACTCTTCGTGGGCAATGGCTTCGAGCAGGATCTCCCGGGTAAGGAGAGCCAGCTCGTTCCGGTGAATTTTTACCGCACACGAACGTATCACATTTAAAATATGCCCCCGCCAGTTTATGGGTAGCTGCCTCCCAAAGGAGTTGGTCATCCTCCACCCATAAGCAGGGGATCATCTTTTTCCACAAGCGAAAGCGGAGCTCTTCGTCCGGCACCGGGAAATAAAGTACAGATTGAAAGCGCCGGAAAAAGGCATTATCTATATTCCCACGTAAATTGGTAGCCAGAATAATAATACCGGGAAAATCTTCTATCCGTTGCAGCAGATAAGCAACCTCCTGGTTAGCATACCGGTCGTTGGAACTATCGGAGGCAGTACGCTCGCTGAAAAGCGCATCAGCTTCATCGAAAAAGAGGATCCAGTTACGATGAGCAGCTGTATCAAACAAGTTGGCCAGGTTCTTTTCGGTCTCCCCAATATATTTGGACACCAGGGAAGAGAGATCCACCTGGTATACATCCATTCCACAGGTTTTCCCCAGCAACAGGGTAGTCAGAGTTTTCCCGGTACCGGGTGGACCATAAAAAAGTAAACGGTAACCGGGCTTAAGGAGACACCCCAGTTGCCACTTTGCCACAATAGCCTCTCCCCGACTGATCCAGTAATTTATTTCATCGACCTCATCAGCCAGTTGGGGAGGAAGGACCAGATCCTCCCACTCCAGTGCAGTAGTGATCCGGGTAGCAGGGAAACGCACAGAATATTCCGGTTGGTAACAGACTCCGGAGAGTTGCATAGGGAGAGCTTCAGATACCCGTAACAAACCGTTTATCCAGGGTTCTGCTTCCGGAGACTCCTCTACCCACAAGATACGTTCTTTATAAAAACGGTGTTCTTTTCCTAACAAAGAGAAGATATCTTCGCGGGTAATACCGGTCAACAGGGTCAACAGAAAAGCAGCAGTCTGGGCAGTAGGAAGAAAAGAAGCGTTACTTTTTGACAGGACGCCTCCGAACTCGGTATAGGGACGACCCAGTACCGGGTTCTGCACATAGAACAGATCCAGCACAGCAGGTTCCAGGTGGGGAACTAAGGCTAGGGTAAGCAGGAAAGTCTCTTCAAAAGTCATGGAGCGGGTATCTTTCCAAAGTGGAGCATACAACTTACCGGCACGCTCCGTAAAAGAGAGCCGGTCTATAGAGAGTTCCTCTTTTTGCAGGTAGTGTAACATACCCGCATGAAGTATATCTTTAAAAGTAGACAAAAGAGATTCCATAACGTTCCTTTTTTTGATATTAAACTTATCTCCACTCTACAAAAAGTGGTTTAGGCATCCAGGGAAAAGAGAGAGTACGAAAACTCCAGGGTATAGAATCAATAAGCATATCATAACTCTTTTCCTCTACCGTAAGCACCCATTTTTCAGCCTGCCCCTCCAGTTTACCTTCCCGCTTCAGGAAGGCTTCCCGAAGAGCCTGAGGAGAACTGTTCTTCAACTTTTTCCAATGAGTCAACACTCCCTCCGGTAGAGATTCCACCAGGGTTATTTGCTCCGGCAGAAGATCCGGTTGGGGAGGAACGGGTTCAGAAGATTCGCTACCGGTCAATAATTTATTCAACAAGCAATCGGGCTCGCTACAAAGCTCCCCGGGATAGACCAGCCAGTGAATAGCGTGGATTGCTTTTATCCGGGAAGGATGATCCCGGAAAACTCCGTTCTCTATCAATCCCAACCGTGTAAAAAGCACTGAAAGGAAAGGAGCCAGTAAAACCACCCCTGCATTGTTTATAAAAGTGCAGACCGGTCCTGCGGAAGGATCAATATAAACAGAAAGGGAAACAGTATCGGAAAAAAGCTTTTCGATCCGCTTTCCGTACCGGCGGAACGATTCGGAGAGAAGAGCAGGTACTCCCGGTTGTTTTTGGACCTGTTGTACCAGTGTAGGGGTTAACAGCAGAGATCTACGAAGGATCAGTTGCTCTATTAGTTTTATCAACAGCAAAGCAGGCGTAAGGGCAGAGATCTCTTCCAGGATTGCCCGAATAAGAGCAGACAGCATCTTTTTATCAGGCTTTTGACCTGTGGAGTGAAACAGATAGCGGATCACCTGTAATACCGATCCAATCGGAAGAGAGCAACATAATTCTTCTTTTCCCACCCCCGGATATCTTTTCCGGAGAGATCAACCAGCTCCTTATAGGTACTCAAAAGGCGGATTGCACGCCTGTACAGGGAAAGTAAAACGATCTTTTGTTTTTTCCTGCCGGCATACGAGGAAGAAAGAGGAACACAATGTATATGGTAAAGACAGGCAATTGCCTCCTTAAGTGCATACGGGAACAGGGAATGGACGGAGACCGGATCGTGATAAAAATAGGCCAGCAAGTCAGCAAGTGTAACATTGTACCGGGCTGCTATCCCTGAAAGCGTTTTTCCACAAACCATACCTCATTGAAACTCCGGGAATCCCTCCGGGTAAGTACCTGGTAAATAAAATGCCATTTAAGAGTACGGAACTCCCTGCCGGCTTTGCCCTGTAAAACTCCGTTCACTGTTTGCCTGTTCAACCCCTTTACATACGCGTAAATAGTATCTTTTGAAAGGGGAAAAAGAGCAGAGATAAGAAAATAGTGTTCTTTTTCGGAGAGTTGCCGGATCATACGGTAACGCCCGGAAGATTGGCTGAGAATTTTAAAAAGCTCATCCGGTTCATCGTCGTATCCTATCTCTTTCCGACGTATCTTCTCGATAAAAATTTCCACAGAGAGAACCTGCTGCCCGCCCTCTTTATCCGGATAGTGAAAAAAGAGTTCCTGTTGCAATTGTAAAAAGATGGAGACTAACCCACCGGATCGTTTATGGGAAGAAAACCACACACAGACATAGGTAAGCAGAGTACGGTAAGCCAGGTTATAGTGAGCAGCGACCTCCCGGAGTACCTTTTCAACTATATATTTCCGGTTAAAAGCGCCCCCCTCTTTTTCCAATAACAGGGGAAAAAGAATTTGCCATTTGACCATCCGGAACTCTCCGCCGGCTTTTCCCCGAAGGATCCCTTCCTCTTTCTGACGGGTGAGTTCCCGGGTATACTCTTCCACAAACGGAACTTCTGCGGGTAAAAAGAGAGAGACTATCCGCAGGATCTCCTCTTCCCGAAGAGGAAGAAGAAACCTGCGGCAACTTTCCTGCCTGCTCAATAGTCTGCGCAGCCGGACGAGTTGTTGGCGAATCTCTTCTGTAATTTCTTCTCCTTCCTGTCTCCGGTACATACGATCCAGAAAGAGGGCAGGATGCGACCAGACCTGTTCCCACTCCTGCTCTTCGACCTCTTCCCTTAGCTGAAAAAGGAGCAGATACAGGGGAGAAGGGATAGTATACCGCAAAGACAGACTATAAAGCCGGGAAGTAAAAACAAGGACCAGATCCCTATAAGTCAGGTTATAATGCCCGGCCATTCGATGGATGGTAGAGCTGACAAAATGTTTCCGGTTAAAAAAGGAGTCACGATGGTGCAACAAATATGCATAGACTATCTGCCAGAGAGAATTCCGGTAATCATCCTCCCGCATCAGGGGACGCTGCAACTCTTTATACTTAACCTGCAGCAACCGGATATAGGAACAGATAAAAAGACTTTCAGCAGAAGCCAGTAACCTGACTCCCCTTTCCAGTTGCGGATCCTCTAAATGCCAGACCAAACGCTGTTGCAAGGCACTATAGTGACCATAGGTAAAAAGGAACTGTTTCAGTTCAGCAGCATATCCGGAAAGTACAGCCAGAAAAAGGGCAGAGAAACTGCGGTAACGGCTCTCCGTACTCCAGGGAAGAGTACCGTGCAGCAGAAAACGGCACAGGATATCCAGGAGATTCCCGGAAAGGCTCACCCCCGCTTCCCTCTGATAAAAAGAACCCTGCAAATAGTCTCTCAGTGTCTCTTCCAGGTGTTGCCGGAAAAGAGGAAGAAAAAGAGCATCAAACTCCTCCTCCGGAAGAGTACCTGTTTCAAGCGTGAGCATATCTACCTGAATGACCCGGGAAGAGAGATCATACTTTTGCAGTACCTCATCGGCCTCTCTTTCCAGCAAAGGTATCCAGTGAGCGTCCCACCTTCCATAGAGATGACGGGGGGACTCTTCGTTCTCCGAAATAAGATCAAATACTATTTTTCCAATACTGTTCATAGAATAGATTCTTGTGGGGATGGATAGAGAAAGGAAAAGAGTTCATCCGCAACCTGAACTTCCTTTTCCGTGTCACAACCGGCCCGGGCATACCGCCATTCATAATAGAGTTTTTCAAAACGGAACATAGCATCATGCCTGAGCCACCGGAAACAAACCTCCAGATGAGCCGGTAAACGCTCTGCGGCCTCCCTCCGGAGGCAGCCCGGGCTCCGGAGACTTTTACTCCACCGGGGCATAACCAGAGTAAGCCTGTTTTTTCTTCTTCACGGAAAAGAATATGTTCCACCAGATAGAGTTTCCGGCTTTTTTGTTTCACCTCCTGCAAAAAGCGGCAAAACAGGTTAATTGTGTGTATAAGGGTCTCCTTTTCGTAAAAATGTCCGATGGTAAGCCACTCCCGGGTACCAGGTATCCGGAACAGAGCAATGACCCCTTTTGTCTGACGGGAAAGGATACGATAATGGTGCAGATCGGTCCCATACGTCAGAAAACTTTCGTAAAGCAGATTATACCAGAGTAAATGAATACGCATGGAGAGTTGGGGATACAGATCTGCAGTAAAAGGAACCTCTTTTTCGGGAACAGATTCCATCGCTTCCTGCTTTCCGGGATCTGCGATCCGGACAGAAAGATGTTGCCTGTAACGAATAAAAAAAGAGCATCGTCCAGCAATCGCAAAGAGTAGCCGGCCAATACATCAGAAACAGGAGAAGGAGATCCGGAAACTCCATCCAGTGCTAAAAGAAAGCGGGAAAATCCGGAAACAGAGCCGATGGTAAAAAGATCCGGCGCCCGGAAACGTTCACAGTTGAGTTGTGGTAAAGCCTCTATCAACCGGATCCGCTCCTGATTCTGTAAAGGCAGAACAAGCTTCCGGTAATAGTTCCGGGTATCCTCTCCATAGATACTATCCAGCATATCCAGAAAACAGGCTTTACGTACCTGAAAAGAGGTTTCAGTATGCAAAGTAAGGCCGGCAGCTTTTTCCGGGTCAACGATCTCATCCACAGAAGGAGCCTGCACTGCCGGTAGATCATACAAAGGAGTTGCTCCCGAAAGATCCAGCAGCGTCTCCATCTGACCTGCCTGCCGCATGGTATCAGCCAATAGATGATCATAGATCAGCATATAGGCTTTCAACTGCTTGGCCGCTACTCGTTGTTCAGGGGTTGCATTCCCTGGAACTCCCCGCTCACCGACTCCGTAACAATCAGGCAGATGGTATACTACAGAGTACCAGGAATCCGGAAGAAGGGTATAGGAAGACTCCTGCGGAGAAAGAGGAGAGGTTAAAGAGAAAAGCACTCCAGAAAGATCTTCCTGCACAGAAAGAGGGAGCTCTTCCGCAAAAGAGATATCTGCCAGGTCCTCACAAAGGTTCCGGTGCGCATGGTAGAGCCGCTCTACCTCTGCCCTGATCTGCTGCTGTTCTGCTCCCGCTACTATTTGAAGAACAATGCGGTAAAAATGTCCCTCTTCTATAGAAACATAACACCCTGTAACAGAAGGAAGGGATCTCAGGATCAGCTTTTCATAATCCGCAGCAGTAACCGGTGATCCGGCAGAAAGTTCTTCAGCAGAGAGAAATCCTTTCCGGCGATAAGAAGCAGATGTTCTCTCCCGGATACCCAGGTAACTCTCTAAAGGAAGATCCAGTAAATAAGAGAGTTCATACAGGGCGTAATGAAGGGTATCGGCCAGCGTAATACCCGGATCATGCTCGTTATAATCGGTCCACACCTCCCCACACAACTCCTGAATGCGCCTGAGGGTTCGTTCCTGTAACTGATCATACAAATTATCACTCTTTTCCCTTGTCGTAATTCCCATCATTTATATATTTTCCATCAATGGATTATCCCATAAACTACTTATATGGTAGTGAATAGCAATTCCATGATCGTAATTAAAGAGAGTCTTGATCTGCAAACGGGCTTTTAAGCCCTCTTTGATCCACCGGAGAGATAACCGATAAACAGAAAGTCCATAATGGGAACGGGTATACCGGATCCGGGATCTGGCCCCAAAACAGTTCGTAGCAGTAGCTACCAACAAAGCATGTTTACCACTGTTACGACGCCCGGCAGCCGCTACTACTTCCAGCACATAGACCCCTTCCAGCCATTCGGTCAAATCGTGCCACTTTCCATCAGCCGGTACGCTCCCGGAAAAAAAATTCCGCTACGCCCCGGGGTCTCCATTACTCCGGCAAGGGTGATCTTGCTCTCCCTCTCTCCCAGAACCACCGAACCATCCGGATTGAGCACCAGTAGCGGGGAGGAGTCTGCTATACCAGCCTTACTGATCTTCAGTTCTCCCGCGCCACCGACAGAGAGTTCCCATTGGGGCTGGGCATCACCCGGTTCCCGGTATACAGAAAGTACTACCCGCTTCTCTCCCAATAAAGGAGCCAGTTCCAACCCCGCCTCTGCCGATCGGGAAAAACCATCGTCCAGAATATTCAGGGTAGAATCAATCAGATTCTCAAAATCTTTTTCAGTAGGTTTCTCTCCTTTACGGAAGCTTTTCTTTAATGTTTGTCTGTTGCGTCGGGCCATAAATATAAGTATTCAGGAATCAATAATAAAAGTATGATCAACCTCCATCTCCCCGATCCTAAATGCAGCATTCATTTCAGTATACAGCAGATGCTCCCGGGCCGGAAAATAGAGGATGTGGGGTAACGCAGGAGAGAGATGAGTACCTTCTCCTCCATACAACGAGAGGGTATGACCCTCTTTACGGTCGGTAACCACAATAAAACCCAGCTCACGGATATCTGTAATGAACTCTTCTTTGGATAAGATCTCCCGGAGCCGTTCCGTAGAAAGGGAACGACCGAAACGAGGCTCTTTCCCAGGATAAAGCCACGGAGCAATATAACGATTGACGATCTCTCTTACTTTTTCTTCAGCCTTCAACCGGGGAACCGAAGAGCAAAAAGTAAACCCTCCTCTGACCACTACTTCTACCCAGAGGGGAGAGATAACCACCAGATCCTTCACCCCGGCAGAAATCCGGGAGTAGATATGATCTTTTACAGCAGTCAGCAGGGAAAAGCCGGTCGGATCGGGAACTGCTGCTGTTTTATCCAAAATCACCAGCGTGATCACTCCCTGTTCTCTATGTTCTCCATTGAAATGAGGAATACATTTTACCTGATTCACCTCCGGAAAAGCCTCCAGTACCATCCGCTCATAATCGCGCAGGGTTACCGCTCTTTCCCGGTGAGTAATATATCCGGAGATACGGAGTTGAAGTTCCTCCTCTCTTTCCCTGGGATGTCCTCCACAGAGAGAAGTTACCGGCACACACTCCGAAAGTCCGGGTACTCTCTTTTCCGGCAGAAGTTTTCCGGCAGTAAACCCTTCCTGTGCAGCACTCTCTTCTACCAACACGCTAAAAGGAACAGCATGCAAATGAGCAGAAGAGAGTTCCGGAATAAGCTGCTCATTCCGGCAGATCCCGGCCCGGAGCCATAGCCGGCCGTCAGGGGCGGCAAATTCACCCGGATCATCCGGCACACGGAATTTGATTCGTCCGGTAACCCGTAGATCCCTGGTAGTATCCTCCAGAATGGTTTCGGCGGTAATCTCCTGCCACTCATTCCCATCTCCCCAGTACCAGACAATCTCCGGGGCCTCTCCGGAAACCTCTCTTACAGCAGAAGGACGAAAAATAAGGAAAAGAGAGAGGATCTCACCTCCTGCCATACCGGTAAAGGAGAAAAGAAGGTTGGCATCACTCCGGTGAGATTCCAGAAAAGAGATCACATGATCCTCTTTATCAGCTATCAGCGGAGTTATTCCTAAGGGGTGTACCCGATAGAGAAACGAGTCCTCTTCCCGATGGAGATGGCGCAGATCAATGATCTCCTCACTACGGTAATTCAATACGATCTTTTCCACCACCGGAGAGAGTGGAGGATTCAGGGACGAGAGTCCGGCCCTCTTCCGGTAATTACGGAGTATATCATGGGAAAAGAGGGAACGATAAACATCCTCGCCAAACCCTATAGCGGGTGCATCCAGTGTAAAACTCAGAAACCCGGAACGTGTACCGGCATGATACTCATACTCCTCTTCGGATATTTCCGAAGGAGGCATCCGTTCCGTACGAATGTGAGAAAAAGAGGTTACGGAAGAGAGCCTGCCCTTGGATAAAGGAGCCTGCCGTGTACCCGAAGAAAAGAGGTAATAAGAGGAGTCTCCCGTAACAGGATACCAGTTATAATCATTCAGGTAACGGGCTGTCATCCGGAACGAACCATTATCAATAGACACGCCGTAAGCATGATAATAGGAACAAAGTCCTTCCGGATCCTCCGGAAGCTGCTCCCAGGTAAGTTCCAGATCTGCTGAGATCACTTTTTTGCGACTCATCTCGTAATTTCCTACAGCAAACCAGGCACCCTTACGGGTTTCATACCCAAACAGGTGAAAAGGTTTGGTTACATCCACTCTTCCCAGATGATTATATACCTGTACATTTCTGATTCCCTCAACCTGGGTACGGATCACAATACGTCCTAACAAAAAGCAACTCAGCCAGGAATAGGGATAAAGCCAGGCATCCGGATTGGCAGTAATACGAAGAGCCGAATAAGAAGAGGTAAAGGAATGGATCTCCGGATCGCAGGGAGAGACAGGAAGAAAACTCTCCTCCAGCATAAAAGTGAGACGAAGAGAACCCTTCTCTTTCCTGAGCACATACCCCGCTATCTCATCCCATCCCCTCGCTGTAGTTACCGCTATACAAAAAGCAGAAGAGGGTATTTTATAGATAAATTTCTCTTCTTCCCACTGTGGAAAATACACGGAAAGTTTCCGGACGATCTCTTCAAACTCCCGTTCCAACCCCTCATCCTCGCGATCAAAAAGAAGAGTAACTTCCCGTCTGCCTTCATGAAGCAACAAAGAGGGATGGGTAATGAGAATGCCCGGAGAGCAAGAAAAGCGGGATTCCCGGCTGTATCCGAACATGCCTTCCCGCAGCAAAGAGTCATGCAGCAGATCTTTATACCGCACATCCGTAATGTAATGAAGGTAACCTGCCGGAAGGTGTCGCTCTTTCCGTTCAAAATAGAGGGAACAGATATCCTGCAACACTACATTTTCCTGATATACATCCTCTTCAAGCCTGCACGACCAGGTAGAACCCTCTTCACTCTTTAGCAGAAAAGGAGTTCCCCGGGAGAGGCACAAAGGCCGTTCCCCTTTTTTGGAAAGAACTCCCCAGATAGTATAAGGATGTGCCGGAAGAGGTTCTACACCCAATCTCTCTTTCAGGTACCAGGAAGGGAGACGATACCAACGCTCGTTAAACTCCCTGGTAAGTTCCTGCAGATGTTCGGTAAATATCTGGAGAAGGGCCCGGGCAGGTTCCTGCCGTCCGTCAGCAGAAGGTCTGTCCCCACACTCCGCCCACTCTTTCAAAGAGGAGAGTAATTCATCAAAATAACCTTCAGGCAAATCCCGGTGATCATAATAGCGGATCACACCCGCTATCTTAAGGATCTGACGTACCAGCAAACGAGGATCATTCTCAATGACCCCGAAAGGTTTAACGGAAGCGATCCGTTCCAACTCCTTTTTTCTACTCAATCCTACTCTCTTCATCTCTCTACAGGTTTGTACCTTCCAACAGATAGAAGGGGTATACCATATTACTACGGCTATTGGTTTGCCGGACCAGATAATCTAACGAAACCTGAATGATCCCCTCTTCTATGCAAGAGGTATCCACTTCCACACGCTCTATCTCTATCCGGGGTTCATAGAGTAGAACCGCATTCTTTATCTCCCGGATCAACAAAGTTTTTCCTGTAAGACCGGGGTTGGAAAAGACAGAACGATTCAGGTGACACCCATACCCGGGACGGAAAATACGCTCACCTGGTAGCGTGGAAAAAAGTATCTGCAAACTCTGCCGGATATCCTCTTCACCGGAAACCATCTCTACTCCCCGATGTTTTTGGAACATCACAGGAAATTTCCATCCTTTTCCTATATATTTCTTCTCTTCCATCCTGCTATCCTCCTATCATTACAGTAAAACAACCCAGTACAATATTGCCTCCGTGCGCACAGGTATCTCCCATACGGGCGGCAGGCTTTCCGCCGATCAGTACAGTAGCAGAACCCTGCACAATACTATCCGGCGGTCCCACACAGACACACATATCTCCCAGTACAGCAGCCGGTAACCCACCAATAAGCACAGTGGGAACACCCGGTCCGGCAACAGGCCCGCCTACGTGCGGAACAGGCGGCAACCCGGGAGTAACCTGGGGGCAAACATGCAGATCTGTCAAACGGGCAGCAGGGGGCATTCTCTTCTCCTTTCTTAATTAATAGCCACCATGGCTCCTTTGATAACTGTCTGTCCGGTAGCAGTAAGTTCTGCTTTAGTACTCCCTTTGGCACTAAAAGCCATACTAGCGGTTGCATTAATATTCATTCCTTCCCAGGTCATATCTGTTCCGGCCTCTCCTTTCAGAGCCGTTCCGGCCTCCAAGGTGATATCTCCCCCGGCTTTTAAAGAGATAGTGCCGGGAGATTCCAATACAATGCCTTCACTTTTCATCTCTATCTTATTACCGTGCTGATCGGTCAGTATAATCTTTTCCTGCTCATCACTCAGGCAAAAAGTGTTCCCTTCCGGAGTCTCCAGAGTCATAGTGCTCTCCTCTTCCTGAAATTCGATCTTCATTCCGGAGCGGGTTTTAATACCCCGTACATTATTATCTTCCGTGAACGCATAGGGAGGAACATTTTTACTGCCATACAAACTTCCCAGGATAACAGGAGAAGAGGGATCTCCGTTAAAGAAGCCGATCACCACCTCATCACCCACATCCGGCAGAAAGCAGGTCCCGTATGCACTACTGGCCCAGGGTTGTACCAGACGGGCCCGTACCGTATTACGCTCTGCTCCCAGCAGGGAGAAGGCTACCTCTATCCGATACTCTCCCAAAGGATCTTCAGGCAAACTGGTCACAGTCCCGGTATGTAATCCATGAATACCGGGCAACAGGCCGGAGGCCGGAGGAGCCATGATGTCGTTGTAAGAAACGGTCTCTTCCTCGGGGAGACCGATTCCTACTGTAGTAGTCCAGTTTCCCTCCTCTATCTCATGAAGTACCATACCGGCATACAGATCCCCGTTAAAATGTTTTCCCACTCCTGTTATTTTGATCAGGCTTCCCGGAAGAGCCTTTGCATTTCCCTGGAACCGTACCTCTCCCCGTATACGGAAAAGAGCATCCCGCAAATAGCGGGCATCCGCCCAGTTCTGCAGCGTATCACTATCGGGAACACAGGTAGTCTGAAGGATTACCTGGTTTTTACCCGAAAGTGCAGAGAAAACTTCCGGATACTCCTCCCCCTGCTCATTCACCGTAGGTACAGAGGCTGTGCCGGTAATAAGCGAATGAGTAGCAGCATCCCAGGCAGTAGCTTTTACACCCTCTCTCTGCGGGGCAGCATACAGGGTACCGGAAAACTCCAGCAGATCATCTCCCCACGTTACTTCCAGTACCGGAGAAGAACTTACATCCGGAGCAGCAACGGAAAGAGTCGTTCCCTCCGAAAGAATGACCCACCCGTTGGCATCCGCCCGGCAACGAACAAAATCCCAGTCGGTAGCATAATATTGCACCAGCTCCGCATGTTCACTGTTACTGTCTTCCACTGTAAAACTCAGGGAAGAGTACTCATTCAGAATAGCAGACAGGGTATCCGTATCAGTAACCTCCTTAAAAAGCCGGTTCTTACGTACCAGAGTAGTCACCCATACAGGGTCGCTGCACTCTATCCGCAGGAACGAAGAGCTCTCTTCTATTTCAAAAGAGTGTACCGTTACCATGCCCTCATAAATAGTAGTTTCACTACCGGTCCCATAACTCACGGTTACGGAGATCCCACTTCCCGGAGAAAGAGCCTCCTCTTCACTCTCTTCCACCCCGGCGGATGCGACCCTTCCTGCAGCCAGTACGATCCACGCTTTACCAATACGGTTCACCTCTTTTTGTATCCGTACGGAAATAAGCTGGAACAGACTATCTATTTCAGTACCACCCGCATACACCTTACAGGTAACTACCTCTTCACTGTTACTATCTGTTTTTTGAGCCATACATTTCCAGCGGAGGGAACATAACCGATGTTCCGGGTTTCACATTCCGAAAGCTATTCAACCCGTTAAACCGGGCTACATCCAGGCAATAAGAGGGATCTTTATAAATGACACTACACCAATGCGCAAGGCTCTCGCCGGCTTTCAGGACGATCACTCTGGAGAGATCAGGTGAGCACTTTCCCTCCCGGCGCACAGCAACGGTTCCGGCCGTATGGCTGACAAAAGAGAGCGAGACCGTAACCCGCAGGGGCTTCCCGTCGGGAGCGAACAAGGTATAATCCTGGGAGATGGAACTAAGTCTTCCTTCAAACGTGATATCTCCCCAGGCGATCAATAATAGCGCGGCTCATGAGACTCGGAATCCATCGTATAAAGAACCGTATACAGAGTATCCAGATAATTCCCCAGTGTATCTCCCTCCTCAAAGTCCGGAAGTACTCCAGTGACATCCAGCGTTAATTTAAAAGAGAGAGAAGTTTCATTGTGCCGGATATATTTTCTCTCCAGATAAGCACTCCCCTGTTTTTTGGGCGAATCATATTGAATACCTCCTTTCCAGGCCAGCGAAGAAGGATTGATCTGTACTTCAAACTCCTTACCGTCACCGCTGTAATCAGCATTCGTATAACCTGTAATTAACATTTTGGTTATAACTGGCCTCCTTTCAGCGCTCCCGGATCTTCCGGCGCTCCTGTTGTATCTGAAGCTTGATCTCCCACAACAACTCTCTTTTCAGATTTTGTAATTGTACCGGATCCACCTCTGCAGAGCCGGCAGAAGATATGACCGTTGTCCTTACATGGATCTCTTTAATAATAATAGCCATTTTTATTTCCGGTTTAAATAAGAGTATGCAAACTCCAGGGTTTCAATCAACACTTCTCCTTTTTCCGCATTCAGCGGTTCGACGACCCACTTTACAGGAAAAGCACGGGAACAATACCAGCTGGCAAGCGGTTTTCCTTTTTCATTGAGCAGTTTGATAAAAACATACTGAGTTTTAACCGGTTTGGTATAATCCCTTTCCAGAATATCTTTTATCCACTCCACCTCTTTATTATCTACCGGCTGCATCGCCCTTTTCAGGACCAGGTTCGGATGACGAACCCGGCCCGGAAGCTGGAGTTCAAATTTATTTTCTCCCCCCTCCCGGATCTTTTCCGTCTCCATCTCCAGCGTAAGGCCGGAGACCTCCCGGAAAGGGAGTTTCAACACCCCGATCTCAACAGAAAAATAGAAATTAACAGGTAACTCCCATTCCATACACTATTTACTTTTCTACAAGAGTTATTCCCTCGTGGGCAATCTCCAATGTCTCTACCGCTACTTCATTTCCATCCGATTTAAAATCGGTACCCGTTACTTTTGTTGGCCATGCATTTTTAATTGACCAGGACATAGCCGGAGTATTACTCTCATCCAACAGGGAAATGGTAACCGTCTCCCGCTCAAAAGTATTCATTTGTATCTTGTTAAACCATTGCCAGAACTTCTTATCGTCTTTAAAAACGCCCTTTTTCAAAGTGATATTACTATACTTTTTAATCCCCGGCATTTTAATTGTAGAGAACTCTTTGCTGTTCCCGTGACGGTACTCAATAACCTGAGCCTCCACATCCAGCCCGGAAACCTCCTGACAGGCTATTTCACCCAAATCACTGAATGTAACCTTGAAGTAAAATTTAGGTAAAGGCCATAATGTTTCATCTGCCATATTCTGTTTTTTTAAATGAATAGTATAAAATAGATCAACTCTTTTGCATCTGCTGCTGGAAAGTTATTTCAATAAACTCTGCCGGACGTACGATAGCCACCAGCACGGTAATTCTCATAATACCCTCCAGTATATCTTCGGGAGTCATCGTATCTCCCAATCCTACATGCACACTGTAAGCATCATCCGGCATAGCACCGGCCAATCCTCCCCGTTTCCAGATCCCATTCAGGAAGTTGGAGATCATACTCTTTATATTCATCCATGTATTGGCTTCATTGGGATCAAAGACATAGGCACGGGCAGCATTTTTTACGGATTCCTGCAACATGATCATGGTACGCCGTACATTGATATAGCGCCAGTCCAGAGAGTTTCCATCTAAGGTACGGGCTCCCCACACTTTGATCCCTTCCCCCATAAAAGTACGGATAGCATTGACCGATTTTCCGCTTAGCGGTACATTCAGATCCTCCTGTTCTTCGTGGGATATGTTAACCGCCGGGCTGAAAGCAGCTGCCACCCCAACATTGGCCGGAGCTTTCCAGACTCCCTTTGTATTATCCACTGTGGTAAAAACCCCTGCCATAGCTGCCGAGACCGGAAGCAGGTTCAGGCAGATACGCATCTCTTTTCAGAATAGTACGATAAAGGGGACTAAGTTGCAGCAACACTTTATGAAGAGTAGCACGCTCCACATCCGATAATCCGGAAGAGAGGCTACCTATATAACCGGTCACCTGCTCCTTTTTCTCCTCCGGAAGAATACTCATAGAGAGCTCCTCCGTTAATAGCTCCTTTAGTTGTACGGTATCCAGGTTTTCAAAGCTAAGTTCACTCTCCTGTACAACAGAAGTATGAAGCCAGGGATAATAGACAGCTCCGAAATCCAGGAATTCGCTTCCGATCTGTTCCCGGAAATTATGTACTACATCTCCTTCCGGATCTTTACGATCCTTATAACCGTTATAGACATCGAGCATGGCAAAACGACTCCTCATTTCATAACCGCAATGTCTCAGCATAGCCTGTTGCAATGCATAACAGTCGCTGGCATCCGGCAGTACAACCGCCTCCGGAATAACCACCAGGGTAGGCTCCGGTTCTTTGATCAAAGGTATAATCCCCTGCTCCAGCTTCTCCTTCTCAATATCCGTCTGATAATCTCCTACAGACACAATATAGCAGGGACCTCCTCCGTTAGCATAGAACAAAAGCATATTATAGAACAGGTTATACCGGTCGGTACGTTTGAGAAGATAGTTCTTACCATTAAAGACCATCCCTCCCGCCTCACTTCCCTCTTCCAGGGTAAAGCGGGGCACCGGAGCTTCACCGTAGTATGAACGGAATTCGGCCATAGAAGTGATCCGCCAGGGCTTACCCAGCAGGGACATATTACCATTGGCAGCCTTTTCCGTATAACCGATAAATACCGGAACAGCAGTTGCTACCTCAACAACGGAGTTGGGAAAAGCATTCTTCTCCACAATATAGACTCCAGGGGTTTTCATTGCACACATAAACAGTACTCTTTTATAAATTTATAAATAGATATAAGCAGTGATCGTATCAGGCTCTCCGGTCACCGACAGCTCCCGGGGAGAAGGAGGAGGAAGTTTATCACGCAGGATCAATCTTCTGCCGGAACTTTCCGTTAGCTGTACCCTATATTCATAATGTTGTTTCAATCCTATTTTTTCCGTAGATCTGCTCCGGAAGATCCTCTTGCCGTCTATCCACTCTTCCCATACAGGAGGAGTAAAAAGGATCCGGGCTCCCCTCTCTTCCAGAGCAGGTACGAAATTGTTCTTTCTCTCTCCCGGAAAGATAATATACTCCCAGTAACGACTCCCCGCATCAAGTTCCAGCGATAGTTTCACCGGATCTACGGGTAACTCCGTCTCTATTTCCCCCCACACTCCCGGCAATGAAGAAGGATGAATAAAAGTTCCGGAAGAGAGAACAGGCAACCGGTGGGAGGTGGCATAATAAAACATATCCTGCTTCGGTTTTACCAGCAAACGTATCGGGAACACTTCCTGATATTTTTCCTCCGTCCGGCACAAAATAGTCCAGCATCCGGAGGCTGTATGCCTGAAAAGCGCACCGGACTTCCGTAAAAAAACTCTGTTTCCCTGTCAGGTTCCACCACAAACGGTACTGCTTCCGATGTATAATAAGAGTGACTTATACAAAGTGAGAACCTTGAACGATATATCTCCCTGCTCCTCATCCTGTGATCTCCTTGGAAGTGATGGAACGTACTACTTTCTGTATCTCTCCCGCATCCACCGGGAGCAAACGTACCTTGCATAGTATAGAAGGATAGTAATGGCCTCCGTGCATACTCCATATATTCGATAACTCTCCCCAGGAGAGATTAACCGGCTCTACCGATACAGTATGATGAGTATAAGGCAGCGTGATCACAGTATGAGCCTGTAAAAAAGAGGCGATCCCGGAAAGCAGATGCAGGGATTCTTCATACTGTTTCTCGGAGAAGACCACCGAAATAAGCAGATACAGATTAAGTAACCAGGGAGAAGCCATGGTCTGGAAATGATGATCCGTAACCTGCCTGCGAATAGAACCGGAACCTCCGGTACTCTCTTTCTCCACATGAACCAATGTAAGATATACTCTCTCCTGGGAAGAACGGGAACTACTTCCGGTAAACGGATACACGCATACCAGTTCCTCGCCGGATTGCAGATTCTGTTTCAGGAAAACAGAGAGAGAGTCAGAGAGAGTAGTCAATACCTCGTTTATCATGGAATATAAGTGGTTAAAAGATACTTATCCTCCGGAAGTAAAGAATATAATCCGGAGAATGGAACAAAAATAGGTGCAGATGACGAAATTTTATTTCGCCATCCCTGTGTAGCTGAAAAAAGTCAGGAATTTATAGAAAAGCAGGATCGCTGAGATCAAAAGAGATACAGATTCGGCTCGATCCTTCAGGAGACGGAAATAAAACGAAACCGAATCTGATCCATTTATTTAACACATTATTTGGTAATACCCGTTTTTTACGGTATCTTTGCCATACCCTACTTGTTATACACCTTGAAAGAAGGTAGCTGCTTCCTCTCTCCTTTTTACGAAGGCGGAGGAAGTGGCGATAACAAACTCCCCGCCACCCGGGGATTCGCTGCGCTCAGCCGCCGGGCTATGGATATCTCCTTTACAAGGGACCCAACAAATATATACATAAAAGAGCACGGCTTTTTATATAGATACTTTCCTACCGTAAAATCATCAGAAATATTCCCGGAAAATAAAACTTACCAAAAAACAGGATTACATTTTTATAGAGAAGTCGTCCTCCCTTTTTTACCAAAAAACAGTAAAAAAGACTCCGAAATATGCCAAAAACAGACATTTAACACTCTCCGGCTAAACAATAATGTAAATTTTAATGTTTAAATGACAAATTTATTTTAAAAGAACATTTACCTGAAACTAAAAACGGATCAATTAATGTTTCTTCATAAAAATCCTTATTCATTTTGAGAATAAACACATTAGAT
>JAJQBG010000348.1 GCA_021203405.1 Bacteroides sp. | reverse complement strand
ATATAGGATGCATCGGGATACTGATCGCTTGTAGTGAAAGTCCTGAGAAAAAAGCCTATCAAGCTATTGATGAATTTTTAAATGAAAAAGTAGCTGATTATAAAAGTATTGAGGTGATCCGGACCTATAAGGATTCGTTATATTGCGATTTTGAGACTGCTAAGAGGATTGCCCTTATACAAGATAGTATTGCTTATTATAATAAAAAAGGCGAGGACCTGCAAAGATTGCTGGAAGCTTATAAATCTGTTGGAGCAGGACCTTCCGAAGCTGAAATTGATGAATTCGGAGTGATTGGGACTAACATGAAAAGACTTGCCGGTGAGTTGGAGAAAATAGCGGACTCGGAAGATTTTCAAACTGACTATTTTACTATTTATTATTTTTTCAGGCATAACAGGAATCACCCTACTCTGGAGCATCTTACTTTCTATTTTGACGGTCAGGGAACGCTATTGGGCTATACCGATCTGGATGTAAATCCGAATCGTATTTATGATATACCTAAAAGAAGTGATAAGTAAATTAAGAATATAGCCCTTTTATTCCTGCTCTTCTTTTCTGGTTCCTGGTGGCAGGAGAGAACAAATTGAGCTGAGGTTTGTTTTGAAGGGAAATAAACAGGAAAATAGAAGGAGTAATTTATCACTTAAATACCTTAACGATGAAAAAAATTGTATTAATGACTATCACTGCTGCTTTGCTGATGGCTTGTGGTGGTTCTAAGGAGAAAAAACATACAGGAGATACCGATTTTGTGGATAGTCTGGCTTCTATCATCAGTACCGCTATTGCCGATTCCCATACCCGGGTTTATGAAGGAACATTACCTGGAGCAGATGTGGAAGGTATCCGTTATCGGCTGGCACTGACCAATGTCGACCAGGATTATCTGGGTTCTTATAGATTGGATTTAACTTATATCGGTGCAGACAACGGAAAAGATAAAACGTTCTCGGAAGATGGACAATTTGTCGCTAAAAAAGGATTGGCTGATAATGAAGATGCAATCGTATATCATCTGGTACCCGATAGGGGGGATGACGATCTTTATCTGCTGGTCAAGAATGATAGTACGTTAACCTTGTTGGGAGAGGATATGAGTATTCCTGATAGTCAGTTTAACTATGATCTTGTAATTATCCGGTAAATTAAAGCAGGAAACTGTTTTTTTACTATTCGTGAAAGAGTATATTACAGGTTGCCCCGGAAAAATCCTTTTTTCCGGGGCAATTGTATATATCAGTACATCCGTTACTTATTGTGCAGCTACATAATTATCTGCCTTCTCTTTCATACGAACGGCTCTTTTTTCACTGTCCGGGTGTGTGGAGAACATCTGCTGTACCCGGGACCCTTTTTCTCCGCCTGCCTGTGAGAGTTCTACCAGTCTGTTCAGGGCGTTTGACATGGCGTAGGGATCAATGTTATTTTTGATGCAAAAGTCGAAAGTATAGTCGTCGGCTGCATATTCCTGTTTCTGGGAATATTGTGCTCCCACCAGTGCTTCGGCCAATGCTCCCAATTCAGAGTCGGTGAGTTTAGCAGCTGTATTGCTCACTGCTCCTGCTGCATTCTGAATCGCTGACCGGGTATAGGCACTTTTCATGGCATCTTTTACATCGGTATTTACTACGTGTCCCAGTTCGTGCCCGATCACTGCCATTACTTCATCATCGGTTATTACATCCATCAGGCCTGCACAAATACGGATGCTTCCGTCTCCGCAGGCAAAAGCATTTACATCCATTACTTCGTATATACCGAAGTTCACCGGCATCCCGCCAATCTCTTTAATGTGTCCGGTCAGTTTTTCCAGGCGTTGACCATATTCGGAATCTGCCGCAGTCAATGGATTGTGTGCATCCATCCATACCATATATTCCCGGCTCATTTTGGCAATGTCTGCATCGGAGAGGGTAATGGCTTTCGTGGCATCTGTAGCTGTTTTAACGGCTTTGCCCGCATCTATTTTTTATTGCCTACTTTGATTTGTGCATTTCCGGTGAGGCAAAAACAGCATGTAAGGAGTACCGGAAGGATCATTTTCTTCATGTTCTATCAGTTGAGAATGTTACTAATTTGATATTTTAAGTTAACAAAGATACTACTTATCCCTATAAAAAGTGAGCTTCTGAGTTTTTTGTATTTTCTTCCCTTAACAAGTAGGGGAGTAGAAGAGGATTAACTTCTTAAAAATAGTATCTTTGCAAAAAACTGAACGATGGAGAAAGACGAAAAAACAGTTATCTTAATGACCTGTAGAGATAGTGTACAGGCGCATATTATACAGGGGGCTTTGGAGAATGAAGGTATTCCTTCTATTCTTCATAATGAACATGTGGTAAATCTGTTGCCCAATATGAATAATATAATGAATCTGGGTGTACAGATCCTGGTATTTGAATCAGATCTGGAACGGGCTATGGATATACTAAAACGGAACCAGCCCCCTAAGGTTAAGTATTGTCCCGATTGCGGATCGGAGGATTTATCACTGGAATTGGGTAAAAAGCAGGGAAGAAAATTGTTTTTTTGCTTTTATGTCGGGCCTGGCCGGTACGCCCATGGGAAATAATTTATTCTGTATATATCTGTAATCAGTGCGGAAAGGAGTTTGAGATCCCTGCAGATAGCTCTTCCGGATGGGAGAATAAAGGATCAGATGAAAATATCGAATCATAAAATTATGAAAAAGAGAAATTTATTAATCTGTTTGTCCCTGCTGATGGCCCTTTGTCTACAGGCGGCCGATGTAGAGCAGGTAAAAGTAAAGAGCAGGTCTATGAACAAGGATGTAGATCTGGTAGTAGTGGTTCCTGATGTTGCCAGAACAGGCGTTGCCTGTCCGGTTATCTATTTATTACACGGATATGGTGGGAACGCTCGTTCGTGGATTGATCTGAAACCGGAACTTCCGCAGATCGCGGACGAAAAGGGAATTATCTTTGTTTGTCCGGATGGAAAAAATAGCTGGTATTGGGACAGTCCGCTGGACTCTACTTACCGGTACGAAACCTTTATCTCTTCGGAGATGATATCCTATGTAGATGCCAACTATAGTACTGTTAAGGACCGGAAAGGGCGTGCCATTGCCGGCCTTAGTATGGGAGGACACGGTGCCCTCTGGAATGCGATTCGCCACAAGGATATTTTCGGTGCTGCCGGTAGTATGAGTGGGGGAGTAGATATCCGCCCTTTTCCGCTCAACTGGGAGATGTCCAACCAATTGGGTGAATATGCTCATAACAAAGGCAGATGGGATAAACATATGGTTGCCAATGAGATAAAGACTTTACAGAACGGTGATCTGGCACTTATTATTGATTGCGGAGATAGGGATTTCTTTTATGAGGTGAATTGTGCCCTGCATACCTGTTTGCAAGGTTTAGGCATTGAGCATGATTTTATTATCCGTCCCGGTGTGCATAATGGGGCTTACTGGAATAACGCCATTGATTACCAGGTCCTATACTTTGATAAGTATTTTAAGAAATAAATAGAGCTTTATACAAGTAAAAAGAAAGAGGTTCCATAGCCTCTTTCTTTTACAGGAGGTATCTATTGATTGACCGACTCCGCTATTTTCCGAATCTCTTCCCGCATCTGTTCCACTGCCACCGATTGTACTTTCGGCTCTTTGGTTAACAACAATTCAGCCATTTTCAACAGTTTCTCCTTCTTATAAAATGCTGGTTCGGCATATAATCTAACCAATAAATAATAGGGATGGCTCCTACCGGGAAGTCGGTTGACTGAACGAAGGAAATAGTGCTCAGCTTTTCCATACTCCTGTAAAGATTGATAATTCTTTCTTATTCCTCCTTTATCTTACATAAAAAAATAACCAGGTTATCATCCTGTTGTGCGCTATCAATAATATCATCTATTTTTTTCGCCCACTGCTCATCCGTTGCATTTTTTCTGAAAACATTAGTCCAAGTATTCTTTACTGTTGACGTTTCCCGGAATGATATCAGTAAGTTATCTGAAATGCTATAATTAAATAATGTAAAGCCTCCCAGCGTGCCTATGGTTATATCTTCAAAAACATTGAACTCCATAGATGTTTTATCAAATAACAGGTACCTGAAATAATAATTATCGACATAGGTTGCTAACACCTTATTTCCAAACTGTTGTAGATATTCTAATCCATAGATGAAACTTTTGGTACTTCTGCCATTTGTCTGTTCCATATATTCCCTTTCCTTCCGGACTGCCGCATCTGTTTTTCCTCTTTTAGAGAAATTAACCCGGTATTGCGCAATGATCTTTCTATCCTTTATGTTATAAATGGTATCATTGAGAGAATAAATAAGGAATGTATCTTCTGATCCGGTACTGGAATATCTGTTCAATGTCCAATTTAAGTAATCAGTATCCGGATCAAAGGGTAAATGAGGAATAAACTTATTATTAACAGGGTCAAATTCGAATAAATTGTAATGTCCGATAGGAGAAGGGAAATAGTTGGATACAAAATAAAAAAT
>JAJQBG010000370.1 GCA_021203405.1 Bacteroides sp. | reverse complement strand
ACTCACTGCTATTCAATAAAAATAATTAATTTTGTACCCTTATAAAAATAGTTGAATCTGAAATGAAACTCGATAAGTTAACGGCAATATCACCGATCGATGGTCGGTACAGAGGAAAGACAGAGGCGCTGGCCGCCTATTTTTCGGAATATGCGCTGATCAAATACCGCGTACAGGTAGAGATCGAATATTTTATTGCCTTGTGTGAGCTGCCGTTGCCACAACTACAAACAGTGGATAAGGCTCTTTTTGAGCAACTTCGTTCTATTTACCGTAATTTTGATGAAACGGGTGCGGAGCGTATCAAAGCGATAGAGTCGGTAACCAATCACGATGTAAAAGCTGTAGAGTATTATATAAAGGAGGAGTTCGATAAGATCGGTGGGCTGGATGCCTATAAGGAATTTATCCATTTCGGACTTACTTCGCAGGATATTAACAATACTTCTATCCCGATGTCGGTAAAAGAGGCATTGGAGCAGGTATATTATCCGTTGATTGAAGAGCTGATCGATCAGTTGGAGGCCTATGCGCAGGATTGGAAAGAGATCCCGATGCTGGCAAAGACTCACGGACAGCCTGCTTCGCCTACCCGTCTGGGAAAAGAGGTAATGGTTTTTGTTTACCGCCTGGAAGAGCAACTCAGTACTCTGCGTACTATACCGGTGACCGGGAAATTCGGGGGAGCTACCGGGAATTTCAATGCGCACAGGGTGGCTTATCCGCAGTATGACTGGCAGAAGTTCGGTCATACCTTCCTGGGTGAAAAACTGGGTATCAGCCGTGAAGCTTATACTACACAGATATCTAATTACGATTACCTGGCAGCGATCTTCGATGCCATGAAGCGTATCAATACGATCATGATCGATATGAACCGTGACTTTTGGCAATATATCTCCATGGAGTATTTCAAACAGAAGATCAAAGCGGGAGAGGTCGGATCAAGCGCTATGCCGCATAAGGTGAACCCGATCGATTTTGAGAATTCAGAGGGTAACCTGGGGATTGCCAATGCTATTCTGGAACATCTGGCGGCCAAATTGCCGGTGTCCCGGTTGCAACGGGATCTTACAGACTCTACGGTACTCCGGAATGTAGGGGTTCCTTTCGGGCACATGGTCATTGCGGTGGAGAGTTCCCTGAAAGGACTCCGTAAACTGTTACTGAATGAGGCTGCGATAGCAGCCGATCTGGATAATTGCTGGAGTGTGGTGGCCGAAGCGGTACAGACTGTTCTGCGCCGGGAGGCCTATCCCAATCCGTATGAGGCCTTGAAAGCATTGACAAGAACCAATCAAGCGATAACAGCAGAGTCGATCTGTGAATTTATCGACACGCTGGATGTAAATGAGAAGATAAAGAGCGAACTAAGAGAGATTACCCCACACAATTATACGGGGGTATGAACCTGACCTTCCGGGGTTGGTTAAATTTTGGCTGTGAGGCTGGTAACAATTTAATTTATAATAACAATGATGACAGAAAATGACAATTGGCACGATGGTTCTTCAGAGGAGAACAGTACCGGCCGTGATGGTAACAGATCTTACAATGACTACAACCGTCGGGACGACAGTAGATACAACAACAGATCTTACGACCGTACATCTAATTCCAGGTACAACAATCAGGGAGGTGGGTTTGAGAAACCACAGCGTCCGCGTATCAACCGCGAAGGAGGCAGCTACGAACGGGTTCAGCGTCCGCGTTTTAACAGCAATGAGAACGAGGGAGGTTTTGAAAGACCGCAACGTCCGCGTATAAACCGGGATAATAGTTCGGGTAATTCTTATAATAACAACCGTCCTTCTTACGGCAATAACAACAATCGTAACTGGAGAAGTAATAACGAGGGTGGCGGCGAAAGAAGATGGAACAATAATAATCCGGAAGATGGGGAGCGTCCGCGTTTTCGTCGTCCCTCGACCGGTGGCTATAATAGCGGCGGTTATAATAACAGTGGTGGTTATAACAGAGACAATAACAGCGGTGGTTACAATAACAACCGGGGCGGATATAGCAACAACAGAGGCGGATATAATAACAACCGTAGCAACAGTTACGGACAGAACCAGGGTTACAGACCCAGATATAATAACAACCGTAGCAACAGTTACGGACAGAACCAGGGTTACAGACCCAGATATAATAACAATCAGGGAGGTGGTTTCGGGCGTCCGCAGCGTCGCAGCGATGACTACAATCCCAACGATAAGTATAGTAAGAGAAAGCAGATCGAATACCGCGATATCCTGACTGATCCCAACGAACCGATCCGTTTGAACAAATATCTTGCCAATGCAGGTGTCTGTTCGCGTCGGGAAGCTGATGAGTTTATCACATCGGGTGTGGTTTCGGTAAATGGTGAAGTGATCACTGAACTGGGTACTAAAGTACTGCGTACGGATCTGGTTAAGTTCCACGAAGAGGTGGTAAGCCTGGAGCGCAAAGTATATGTACTTTTGAACAAACCGAAAGATTGTGTAACTACTTCGGACGATCCGCGGGAGCGTCGTACGGTGATGGATCTGATCAAGGATGCCTGTGACGAGCGTATTTATCCGGTAGGTCGTCTCGACCGTAATACGACCGGTGTCCTGTTGCTGACCAACGATGGGGATCTGGCTTCAAAACTTACTCATCCGAAGTTCCTGAAGAAAAAGATCTACCACGTGTTCTTAGATAAGAACCTGACCAAGAACGATATGGATCAGATCACTGCCGGCATCCAGCTGGACGATGGCGAGATCCGTGCCGATTCGATCCACTATACCGATGATTTCAAGAAAAACGAAGTTGGTATTGAGATCCATTCCGGTAAGAACCGTATCGTACGTCGTATCTTTGAATCGTTGGGATACAAAATGATCAAACTCGACCGTGTGTTCTTTGCCGGCCTGACCAAGAAAGGGCTGCGCCGCGGAGACTGGCGATACCTGACAGAGTCTGAAGTGAACATGTTACGCATGGGAGCTTTTGAATAAAAGTAAATAAGAGTTAGCGGATGAAGAGTGAACCCAAACACTCTTCATTCTTGTATATAATATAATGTAGAGTTAGAAGTTTTATGGAAAAGATTAGCAGAACTAAGATCGTAGATGTTCTTTCACGCAGTGATTTCGGAACATCTGTCAATGTAAAAGGATGGGTACGTACCCGCAGAGGCAGCAAACAAGTCAATTTTGTGGCGCTTAATGACGGTTCTACCATTAATAATCTGCAAATCGTAATTGACCTGGCTAAGTTTGATGAAGAGATGTTGAAGCTCATTACTACCGGTTCGTGTCTGAGTGTGAATGGTACACTGGTAGAGTCGGTAGGACAGGGGCAGCAGGCTGAAGTTCATGCAACCGAAATAGAGGTATTGGGAACAGCGGACCCTCAGACCTATCCGCTTCAGAAGAAGGGGCACTCCATGGAGTTCCTGCGGGAGATCGCACACCTGCGTCCCCGTACCAACACATTCGGTGCGGTATTCCGTATCCGTCACCACATGGCAATGGCGATACACCGCTTTTTCCATGAACGTGGTTTCTTCTACTTCCATACACCCATTATCACAGGATCGGATTGTGAGGGTGCGGGACAAATGTTCCAGGTTACTACAATGAACCTGTACGATCTGAAAAAGGATGAGAACGGTTCTATTGACTACGATGATGATTTCTTCGGAAAACAGACCAGCCTTACCGTATCGGGACAGCTGGAAGGTGAATTAGCGGCTATGGCGCTGGGGGCTATCTATACCTTCGGACCTACCTTCCGGGCAGAAAATTCGAACACTCCCCGCCACCTGGCTGAGTTCTGGATGATCGAACCGGAAGTGGCCTTCAATGAGATTGAAGAGAACATGGATCTGGCGGAAGATTTCATTAAGTATTGTGTGCAGTGGGCCCTTGATAACTGTATGGATGATATCCGTTTCCTGAACAATATGTTTGATAAGGAGCTGATCGGACGGCTGGAAGGTGTATTGAAACATGATTTTGTACGTCTTCCTTATACGGAAGGGATTGAAATTCTGGAAAAAGCCGTAGCGGATGGTCATAAATTTGAGTTTCCCATCCTTTGGGGGGCTGACCTGGCTTCGGAGTATGAACGTTATCTGGTAGAGGAACACTTTAAACGTCCGGTTATTCTGACGGATTATCCGAAGGAGATCAAGGCTTTCTATATGAAGCAGAATGAGGATGGTAAAACGGTACGTGCGATGGATGTACTCTTCCCGAAGATCGGCGAGATCATCGGAGGGTCGCAGCGTGAAGAGGATTATGAGAAACTCAGAACGCGTGCAGCTGAAATGGATATTCCGGAAAAAGATATCTGGTGGTATCTGGATACCCGTCGTTTCGGAACGGCTCCTCACTCTGGTTTCGGACTCGGATTTGAGCGTTTGTTGCTCTTTGTAACGGGTATGGCTAATATCCGGGATGTGATCCCGTTCCCGCGTACTCCGAATAATGCAGAGTTTTAAATTATTTTTTATCGGATATAAAAGAGTTGCCACTGATCTTTGTCAGTGGCAATTTTTTTTGTTTTCTGTTTGTTG
>JAJQBG010000195.1 GCA_021203405.1 Bacteroides sp. | reverse complement strand
AACCCAATTACGCAAAAGAGATATTTTCAAAAGATTATAGAACCCTTAAAAGTTTAAACAAAATGATTAAAGTAGGTATTAATGGATTTGGCCGTATCGGACGCCTTGTGTTCCGTGCTGCTATGACAAGAGATGACATTCAGATTGTAGGTATCAATGACCTGATCGATATAGACTATATGGTTTACATGTTGAAGTATGATACCGTACATGGCAGATTCAACGGAACTGCGGAAGCGAAAGACGGCAAACTGATCGTTAACGGTCAGGAGATCCGCGTAACTGCTGAGCGTAATCCTGCTGACCTGAAATGGAGCGAAGTAGGTGCTGAATATGTAGTTGAATCTACAGGTTTATTCCTTTCTAAAGACAAAGCTCAGGGTCATATCGACGCCGGTGCTAAATATGTAGTAATGTCTGCTCCTTCTAAAGACGACACTCCGATGTTCGTATGCGGTGTGAACCTGGACGCTTATGTACCGGGAACTCAGTTCGTATCTAACGCATCTTGTACTACTAACTGTCTGGCTCCGCTTGCTAAAGTTATCAACGATAAATTTGGTATCGTAGACGGACTTATGACTACTGTTCACGCTACAACTGCTACTCAGAAAACAGTAGACGGTCCTTCAGTAAAAGACTGGAGAGGTGGTCGTGCTGTTGCCGGCAACATTATTCCTTCTTCTACAGGTGCTGCTAAAGCTGTAGGTAAAGTAATTCCTGCCCTTAACGGTAAATTAACTGGTATGTCTTTCCGTGTTCCTACTCTGGACGTTTCTGTAGTTGACCTGACTGTTAACCTGGCTAAGCCTGCTAAATATGCTGATATCTGTGCAGCTATCAAAGAAGCTTCTGAGAACGAACTCAAAGGTATCCTGGGTTATACTGAAGATGATGTTGTATCTTCTGATTTCATCGGTGATGCACGCACTTCTATCTTCGATGCTAAAGCCGGTATCCAGTTGACTGATACATTCGTTAAACTGGTATCCTGGTATGACAATGAGTGGGGATACTCTAACAAAGTTCTTTCACTGATCGCTCACATGGCATCTGTAAATTGATGATCTGATCATTCGATCATTACATAATGGAATCGCTCCGGAAAACTTTCCGGAGCGATTTTTTTTATACATATAGAGGGCCCAACGGTAAAATCTGCACATTTTTTGTATATTTGTATCACTATTATCTCAAAAAAATATGCCGGTATACGATCTGATCACTATTTTAGGGCCTACCGCTTCGGGAAAAACCCCGTTAGCTGCCTCTCTGGCGTATGAACTGGATAGTGAGATCATCAGTGCAGACTCCCGTCAGGTATACCGGGGAATGGATCTGGGTACCGGTAAAGACCTGGTGGATTATACGGTTAACGGTAAAGAAATACCTTACCATCTGATCGATATAGTTCCTGCCGGTAGTAAATACAATGTATTTGAGTTCCAGCGTGATTTCCTGGAAGTATATGAAGATATAAAGTCCCGTGGTAAGTTGCCCATTCTGTGTGGGGGAACCGGTATGTATCTGGAATCAGTCCTTAAGGGATACTGTTTGTTACCTGTTCCGGAAAACAAAGAACTACGGGAAAAGCTGGCAGATAAGGGCCTGGAAGAACTTACCGGGATGTTGCAGCAGTATAAGAAACTTCATAATACCACCGATGTGGATACCGTGAAGCGTGCCATCCGGGCGATTGAGATTGAGGAGTATTACCTGAGCCGCCCGTTGGAGGAGCAGAGCTTTCCGGAGATCAAAAGTCTTATTATCGGGTTACGGATCGACCGGGAACTTCGCCGGGAGAAGATCAGCCGCCGGCTTCGGGAACGTTTAGCCCAGGGAATGGTGGAAGAGGTGCGATCTTTAATAGATAGTGGCGTTTCTGCCGAAGACCTGATCTATTATGGACTGGAATATAAATACCTTACTTTATATATAACCGGAGAACTGGGTTATGAAGAGATGGTATCGGGGCTGGAGATAGCCATTCATCAGTTTGCCAAACGGCAGATGACCTGGTTCCGGGGTATGGAGCGCAGGGGATTTCATATCCATTGGATAGAAGCTTCGTTGCCCATGGAGGAAAAAACAAAACAGATACTGGAAATCCTAAACTATTAACAGGGTATGAGTAAAGAGAATAAGTGGGGAGTAATATATAATCCGAAAGCGGGTACCCGTAACACCAAGAAACGGTGGGACGAGATCCGGGAGTATATGGTGAATAGGAGAGTCTCTTTTGATTATGTACAATCCGAGGGGTTTGGCTCTGTGGAGAGACTGGCCCGTCTGTTAGCAGACAACGGATATCGTACCATTGTGGTAGTGGGAGGAGATGGTGCCCTGAACGATGTGATAAACGGAATTATGACCTCCACAGCTGAGGATAAAGAGAATATAGCTATCGGACTTATTCCCAATGGGATCGGGAATGATTTTGCCAAATACTGGGGAATGAACCCGGAATACAAAAAAGCGGTTGACTGGATCATTAATAATCGCCGGAAAAAGATCGATGTGGGATATTGCAGCTATTTTAACGGTAAGAACCACGAACGCCGTTATTTCCTGAATGCGGTTAATATCGGATTGGGGGCACGTATTGTAAAGATCACAGACCAGACCCGCCGTTTCTGGGGGGTAAAGTTCCTCTCTTATATGGCTGCGCTTTTCCTGATCATTTTTGAACGGAAGCGGTACCGGATGCACCTGCGTATCAACGATGAGCAGATCCGGGGACGCATTATGACAGTCTGTGTGGGCAGTGCCAACGGATATGGACAGACTCCCAGTGCTGTTCCCTATAACGGCTGGCTGGATGTCTCTGTGATCTACCGTCCGCGCTTGCCACAACTCCTTTCCGGTCTTTCCATGCTGATCCGGAACCGTATCCTCAATCATAAGATCGTAAAATCTTATCGTACTAAAAAGGTAAAAGTTCTGCGGGCTAAAAATGCACCGGTTGATCTGGACGGACGTTTGTTACCTAAACAATTCCCCTTAGAGATCGGCATTATACCTGAAGCGATTACATTTATTATACCTAATTAAAATTGAACATGTCTCATCAGATATACAACCTGAAACATACCGGTTCCGGTAACTTCTTTTTGCTGGCGGGTCCCTGTGTGATTGAAGGGGAAGCTATGGCCATGCGTATTGCTGAGCATATTGTAAAGCTAAGCGATCAATACCAGATACCTTATGTATTTAAAGGCTCTTACCGGAAAGCGAACCGGTCGCGTATAGACTCTTTTACGGGGATCGGGGATGAACAGGCCCTTACTATCCTGCGGAAAGTAGGCGATACGTTCGGAATTCCGGTGGTTACGGATATCCATTCGGCCGAAGAAGCAGTAATGGCTGCACCGTTTGCGGATATTTTGCAGATCCCCGCTTTTTTATGTCGCCAGACTGACTTATTGGTTGCGGCGGCAGAGACGGGAAGGATCATCAATATTAAAAAGGGGCAGTTCCTCTCTCCGCAGGCTATGAAGTATGCGGTTGATAAAGTGGTGGAATCCGGGAATGAGCAGGTGATGCTTACCGAGCGGGGTACTACGTTTGGTTACCAGGACCTGATCGTTGATTACCGGGGTATTCCTCAAATGCGCTCTTTCGGGTATCCGGTTGTACTGGATATCACTCACTCGTTGCAGCAGCCCAACCAGACCGGTGGGGTTACCGGCGGGTTACCGGGAATGATAGAGACAATTGCCAAAGCGGGTATTGCCGTAGGAGTGGATGGTCTCTTTATTGAGACACACGAAGATCCCTCGGTAGCTAAAAGCGATGGAGCCAATATGTTAAGGCTGGATTTACTGGAAGAGTTATTGGTAAAGCTTATACGGGTGCGGGAAGCCGTCCGGTAAAACGGCTGTTCCTTAACCGATCTTGCTGATCTTTCTGAGCTTCTCTTCGTCGATGATCTTAATTTTACGGCCGTCAATGGATATAATGCGTTCTGCTGCAAAGTTGGAGAGGGTACGGATCGCATTGGAAGTGGTCATATTGGAGAGGTTAGCCAGGTCTTCCCGGGAAAGGTAGATACTGAGGGTGGACTCATCCTCTTCCAGTCCATAGCTATCTTTGAGGAAAAGAAGTGATTCGGCCAGACGACCGCGAATGTGTTTTTGGGTAAGGTTTACTGTTCTTTCGTCTGCTATCCCGAGGTCTACGGAGAGTTGCTTGATAAAGAAAAGCCCCAGTGCATTATTCTGAGAGATCAGGGTCGTGACCACTTCCATAGGGATCATACAAATCACAGAAGGTTCAAACGCAGCCGCGGCAGTCACATACCCTTCATTGGCAAAATAGGCCCGGTAACCAAAATATTCGGCGGGCTTGATCATACGGATGATCTGGCTTCTGCCTCCTACGCCGTCTTTAAAAATTTTGACCTTACCACTTAAAAGACACATCAGACGTTTGGGTATTTCTCCCTCACAATAAATAGTTTCATTTTTTTTATAATTCTGTAGTATGAAGTTCTCAGAGAGAAAAGCACGCTGCTCTTCATTCAAAGGTTCCCACATATCAGGAATATAATCTGATACTACTA
>JAJQBG010000228.1 GCA_021203405.1 Bacteroides sp. | reverse complement strand
ATGTAGTATTTTTACCATTCTTACTTCTGACAATGCAAACATACGAGGATAAGACTAAAAGAACGACTCTTTAAATATAGTGAGATGGGCTGAAAACTCTACTGATCCTGGCCCAGTGTGCAGTGATATTGATACTGTTTTAATTGCCCCAGGTGGGGCATATAGATCTTAGCCCCCGGCATCGCCGGGAGTTCTCTGATAAACAGAGGATTGCGGGCTGTAGGCCCGGCATACTATTGAAAGCACAAAGGCCATATTCAATAATACATGCTATATTTTTATGCTGCACCTACAGTGCGCCACTCTTTGATAATCCAATAAACCCTGGCGTTGCCAGGGCCTAAGATAGAATAGGCCTCCGGCCTGTTTAAAAAACTTCTGAACTAACGGGCTGGAATCTGCCACTGCTTCGCAATTCAAAAAATCAATGTTGCCGCCGGCTTCACAGTGGCTGCATAATTCAAAAATACCTGGTTTACCGCTGGCTTCCCAGTGACTGTTGCACGCCTCAAAAGTGTTGGCTTTTACCGCCGGCTTCCCAGCCGGTGGTTTTCTGGCAGGGGCTTCATAGCCCCACACGGTACAGGGGCGGCTATGAAGCCGCAGGGTAAAGATCCCCCAGTTATGAACCAACGGTCAACGCAGCTAAACTGGTGGCAATACATGAAGTGATTCCTGTAGAACATTTACAATGTTCAGGGGGGAATGGAATTCTACCCGGGGATTCGCTCTGCTCAGCCCCGGGCTATTGATAGGTCCCTTTCAGGGATAGTAAAAATGAATTATCCTATATACGTTAATCTGTTTTTCCTCTATAGCGTGATCAGGGGATAAAGAGCAGACACTATGTTCTTGCAGTGACATAATTGTTTTTATGACAGAAGAACAAAAGAACATGTTTTACTGTGTGACCACTGCCTTTATAGTGGGTGGGTTTCTGTAGGGGCCTCATCCCACACATGGTACAGGAGCGGCTATGAAGCCGCCAGATAAAAAGTCACCGGCTGTGAAGCCGGCGACAACAAGAAAGTTGTGCAACAGCTACTTCACAGCCGGTGGGTTGCTATAGGAGGCTTCATATCCCACACATGGTACAGGAGCGGTTATGAAGCCGCCAACTAAATAGTCACCGGTTTTGAAGCCGGCGACAACAAAGAGCAATTTGACTATTAAATAAACTATTTCCCTATACAATGAAACATTGGGAGATCAAGAACAGAAGAAAGAAATAAAAACAGGCATCCTTCGAAGTAAGGATGCCTGGCTGCATTTAATAATATAAATATAAGTAAAGCATTTATGATTTCTCTTTAATACGCTGCTCTTCCCCGCTGATAGTAATTGCTTACTACCGGCAAATGATTCAGCTCTTTCACGCGGATGATCCGCTGGTTCTCACTTCCCCTGAATGGCAGGTAGGGGGAGTATAGATCCTTTTTCAAACCGTCCGTCTACCACTACATCCAGATAAGGCAGTACTTTGCACAAACGATCCGAACGGGTGATCTCTTCCAGCCGGTATCCGGTATAGCACCATATATTCTGTCGGGTCTCCTGTTTTACCCGCTTTAAAAACGGCAGGAACTCTTCCACATTAAAGAGTGGATCGCCCCCCTGAAAAAGTAACCCCGTCCAGTAACGGATTGCTGTTTATTTCCTCTATGATCTGATCAGCCCATTCCTCCGTAAGGGGAGTACCTGCACAGGGATTCCAGCTTGCCGGATTGTGACATCCCGGACAGCGGTGTGAACACCCTGCAAAATAGATAGAGTAACGGATCCCCTCTCCGTCGGCAATGGTTTCCGGATAAATATTAAGTATATTCATAACCGGCGATCAACCATGTTTTACACGATCCTGTTCTTCGGCACGCTTCGCTGAGTTCCAGGTACTCAGGTCACCTGTCAGGTAACCGGTAATGCGTCGCATACGCAGAATATTCTCACTCTGGCAAACCGGGCATTTATCGTAGATTACCCCTTTGTAACCGCACTGGTTGCAGGTATCTACCGGATGGTTGATAGAACCATACCCGATCCCTTCGTCATTCATTACTTTAATGATCTTAACAATGGCGCGTACATTCTTCTGTGCCTCTCCGTCCAGCTCTACATACGTAATATGTCCGCCACGGGTAATAGCGTGGAAAGGAGCCTCTTTTTTTGATCTTATCTACAATACTGATCTGCTCTTTGACATCAATGTGGAAAGAGTTCACATAGTAATCATGGTCCGTAACTCCTTCGATGACTCCGTATTTACGTCGGTCCAGACGGGTAAACCGTCCCGAGAGGCCCTCTGCCGGAGTAGCCAGTACTGAAAAGTTAAGGGTATATTTCTCTTTATATTCGTTCACTACCTCATTCATGACCTGCACCGTTTCATACAGGGTATCCCACGATTTCTGGCTTTTGCCATGTCCTGTGCCGTACAGGGCTACCATAGCATTGTGCCCGCCGATAAAACCAATCCCCAGTGTACCGCTCCGGATAATATCGCCGACTTCCTGATTAGCATCCAGGGTTATACCCCCTTTCCAGATATCATTTCCCATCATAAAGGGGAACTGACGCGCCAGCGCTGTACGCTGGTAATTATAACGGGTCAGCAACTGCTCCGCTATAAGAGCAGACATCTCCCGCACAGACTCCAGGAATATCTTTTTTGCCTCTTTTTCTACGGCTTCCGGATGGCTCTTCTCATTTGTTAACCCCTCTGCCTTGATACGGGCTTCGATAGCCAGCCTTGGCAGGTTCATGGTAGTGAAAGAGAGGTTGCCCCGTCCCAGCGAACTCTTTTCGCCGACCACATTTTCAAACACCCGGGTGCGGCATCCCATCGTAGCCAGTTCGTACCGGTACCGTTTCGGATCATCCGCTCTCCACTTATCGTTCTGGTTAAAAGGAGTATCCAGGAACATGAAGTTAGGGAAAAGGGCTTTGGCTGTAGTCTGGCAAGCCTTCAGGAACAGGTCAAAGTTGGGAGCTTTGAAACGGACTCTACCCTCCATCGCAGCATCCATATCATCCATGGTAATGGCATAATCTTCGTCATTGTAACTAACTCCTTCTTTTATTTTAAAGATCTGGATCGGAAATACAGGAACTTCTCCACGGCTTCCCAATCCCTCTACGGTCGATTTAAGTAATTCGTCAATCACCATTCTTCCCTCCGGAGAGGTATCCGTACCGTAATTGATCGAACTGAATACAACCTGGTTACCACCGCGTGAGTGCATAGTGTTCAGGTTGTGTATAAAGCCTTCCATGGCCTGGTGGGTATCCTTGCGGGTCTGCTCATACGCCTTTCCGGCAATACGCCCCAGGGTTTCCTGGTCGATCAGCATACCGGCTTCTCCCAGTTTACTTTGCAGGGTTGCTATTTTTTCTTCCGTCAGGCAAATGGAATCAATCTGCTCTTCTGTGATCTGCCGGAGTATTTTTGGATCGTACTTTTCGTTTTTGATCTCCAGATGGAACTCCAGGTAATTTTGCAGATGTTTCCGGAACGACTTATATACCCCTTTTGCCATAAAGAAATCGAACGCAGGGATGGATTGTCCTCCGTGCTGCTCATTCTGGTTGGTCTGGAAAATAATAGTGGCCAGTGTAGCATAGCTCTGTACCGACTGTGGGGTACGGATGCTTCCGTTCTTAGTACGAAATCCCCGTTCAAAGAGATCTTCCATATCGTACTGGATGCAGGTCATGGTTTTAGTGGGATAATAATCCAGGTCATGAATGTGGATATCTCCCAGCTGGTGAGCCTCTGCATACTGTTTGGGAAGCAGGTATTTATAGGTGTAATCCTTGGTCACTTCAGAGGCAAAGGTCATCATCTGTCCGGCCGGAGTATGGCTGGACATATTTGCATTGCTCAGGTTGACATCATTCTTATCGATGGCTACAATACCATCCATAATATGCTTGATCTTTGTCTTCTTCTCCCGCTCGCTGTTACGCCACTCCCGGTAGATAATATATTTTTGGCTACCTCCGGACGTACCTGCATCAACTCTTTCTCTACCAGATCCTGGATCTCCTCTACCGTAACGGTAGGAGACTCAAATTTCCGGATCACCTCCATAGTAATGTCAGCGATGAGTTTCTCTTCATCATACATGTTGGACGCATGGAAAGCTTTGGAAATGGCATTTTTAATTTTGCCGATCGAGAAGTCCTCTTTCTTTCCGTCCCTTTTAACAATACAAATTTCTGCGTAATTCATGACCTTTAGTTACATTAAAAAGTTTTCCAAAATAATTTTTTAGGAAATGAGTGGGTTCAGGAATTAATTTCTTGATAGCATGTCAACGTTCCAGACAATCAGTTTGTTTTTCCGGCTTTAACATCTTCTTACATCCTGCTCTATCTCCCGAAAGCATCCGATTTTTTGATAGTTATAAGTAGGTTTTCTGACTTATTCCAACTCCGGAACGCCTTCCCATGTCTCCACAGTGGCCGAATTGTTCCGGATTTAACGGAAATCACAGCAGCGGGTACTGTTACCGATTCGCACGGTATTCCCTTTTCAATTATCTTTGATAATAATTCCCTTATTG
>JAJQBG010000286.1 GCA_021203405.1 Bacteroides sp. | reverse complement strand
CTTATTACTTATATAATTCTATAACCATAGAAGTATGGGCAGGTACTTTATAGGGAAGGCCGACTTCTATTCTCTCATCCGTCAGAATATTGATCCCGTATGTATAGCCCTCCAGGCATTCGGCAAAATAATGCCAATCGATAAGATGTTCTTTCCGGGTAGGATTTAAAAAGACAAATACCGCTTCGTGGTCCGTATAACGAAAATATCCGTATGTATTCTCTACCGGAAGAAAATGAGTGGTATTACCGGTATGGATGGCTTTCGCCTTTTTTCTCCAGGTAAACAATGTGCGGGTATGATCGTAGATCTCTTTCTCCTGCTTACTGATAAGCTGACCGGTAAAAAGATTCTTCCGGTCTTCTTTCCAGCCGCCCGGAAAATCGATCCGGGCTTCTCCGTGGCCTGCCGAAGGGTCACTGCTACAAAATCCGAACTCTGTTCCGTAATAGAGCTGTGGAATTCCCCGAAGGGTAGCCAACAGGGTAAGGCCCAGTTTAATTTTATCTGTATTTCCTTTTACACTATCGGCAAAGCGTCCTATATCGTGGTTATCCAGGAAGATCATCAGGGATTTTGCATCCAGATAGAGAAAGTCCAGGGCCAGGGCCTCATAGACGCGGTTCATTCCTTCCATCCACTCTTTGCTATCTACGGCCAGCCCTTCGGACAAGGCCTCCTGAAGGGGGAAATCCATTACAGAAGGGAGGAAAGAGGAGTAACCGTCGCTATTCCGGGATCCTCCCTGCCAGTAAGCTACAATGGCAGGCGAAGAGTGCCAGCATTCGGCTACCACGGTAAGGTGGGGATACTCTTCCAATATAGTGCGGGTCCACACGGCAATGCCTTCTTTATTGTTATAAGGAAACGTATCGACTCTTAAACCGTCCAGGTCGGCCCATTCGATCCACCAGATATACAGCTGCAAAAAATACCGGAGTACGTAGGGATTCTCCATGGCCATATCCGGCATCATCTTGTCAAACCAGCCGTGCACCGTATGCAACCGGTTGATCCGGGCACTGTTGGGATCTGTAATGGTTGCCAACCGATAGTTAGAACGGGTAATCTTGTCCTCTCTCTCGGGTAGATGTACCCAATCTTTAAAAGGAAGGTCTTTCATCCACCAGTGGGCGGTACCGCAATGATTAGGTACGGCATCCATGATCACTTTTAGTTCTTTTTGGTGTGCCTCCACTACCAGTTCTTTATAAAGGTCGTTATCTCCTAACCGGGGATCGATCCGGTAGTAATCCGCACAGGCATATCCATGGTAGGATTCTTTTTTTCATTATCCAGTTGGGGTGGAGTAAGCCACAAGGTGGTAACACCCAGGGAAGCCAGGTAATCCAGGTGATCCATGACTCCATAGAGATCACCTCCGTGGCGGGCATAGGGTTTTGTCCGGTCTACCTTTTCGTACGTATCAGGGGTATTATCTATTTCCGGCCTGCCATTGGAGAAACGATCCGGAAAAATTAAGTAGATGAGATCGGCCGCTGAAAAACCGGTACGTTCGGCCGAGCCGGGCCGGCGCTCCTGCAACGGGTAGGAAAAAGAGAGGGTCTCTCCTTCTCGTTTTAACTCAAATTCATACAGGCCCGGCCGGGCATTCTGCCCTATTTCGATATCTACAAATAAGTAGTTGGGGCTATCGGCGGGATGTACCCCGGATATACGCACATCTCTATTCTCACCTTTTATACTGACCTCCGCCTCCCTGAGATCGTTTCCGTGGAGCATTAACTGAAGAGGGGTTTTCATACCTACCCACCAGCAGGGAGGCTCTATACGATCTATCCGGGGTGAATGACTCTGCTTCATGGTATTCATTTTATAAAGCACTTAAACCTCCTGTTACTCCGTATATTTCTCCTGTCACGTAGGTAGATTCGTTAGAGGCCAGGAATACATAGACTCCTGCCAGCTCTACAGGTTGTCCGGGACGTTTCATCGGAGTATCCAACCCGTGCCGGGGTATATCTTCGTCAGGATTTCCACCGGATACTTCCAGCGGGGTCCATACGGGCCCCGGGCATACCGTATTTACCCGTATCCCTTTTTCAATGACAAGTTTGGAAAATGCAATGCTGAAAGCGACCAGGGCGCTTTTGGAAGCTGCATAATCCATCAGCATTTTATTGGGAGTATAGTATTCGGCAGATCCCGTAAAGATAACAGAGGCTCCTGCGGGCAGGTAAGGGAGAGTAGCTTTACAGAGATAGATGGGCGAATAAACATTTACTTCAAAGGTGTGGTGTATCTGTTCTGCCGTCAGCTTAGCAAGATCCGTACAGGCTTTTTGTACGGCAGCATTCAGGACCAGGATATCCAGTCCCTGCATCAGCTCCGTACTCTCTTTGATGACCCGGATACACTCCTCTTCGGTACGGAGATCAGCCGGAATTTTAATTAATTTCCTGCCCTCTTTTTCCAGCAGGGAAGCCAGGGACTCGGCATCTTCCTGTTCACCGGGCAAATAAGTGATAGTCACCTGGGCTCCTTCGCGCATATAAGCAAGGGCCACAGCCCGGCCGATACCGGAATCTCCGCCGGTAATAAGTGCTTTTCTTCCCTGAAGCCGGCCGTGTCCTTCATAACTCTCTTCACCGCTGTCAGGAATGGGTTTCATACTCTTTTGTAAACCGGGAGGGTTCTGTTTCTGCATCGGGAACTCCTCGTGGGGATACATACTCAATGGGTTAACCAAAATAGCTTTTTTAGTACGGTCCATATTCTCTTTAACGTTTATACTTTATCTTTAAAAAAACAATTTATTTATTTTTTTGTTCTGCCGTTTTTCCCGGAAAGTAACCTACATGATTTCAGCTTTTTGCTTTTACCGGATGCGCTACCTGCCATTCTTCCGGATCGTATAGGTATTCATTACTTTCCTTCTTTTTTCTCCGAAGTGATCGTATCTTCCCTAATTTTATCTATTTTTGTGGAGCAACATTATTTTTAATGCAAAATCAATTCATTCATATTGGCCTATGATAGTAGTAGAAACGGTAGAGGGAACCGATAAAAAGCTATACAAGCTGGTGGCACACCTGGTTATGGACCCGAACGTGCTGAAACAGAATAATAACTACCCTTTCAAGACTTCTGAAAAATTTCTCTGGTTCATTGCCCGGAGAAAAAACAAAACAATAGGCTTCTTTCCTGCCGAGAGAAAAGGCAATAGTGCTGTTATTAATAATTATTACGTAGAAAAGAACGATCCGGAAGTGTATGATGCCTTACTGAGAGAGGCGCGGAAAGAGCTGGAAGAGAAGTATACCATCCATGTAGTAGCTATGACAGAGCATAAAGAGTTCTTCACCAAACACAACATGCAGCCCGAAAAAACGTGGACCAAGTATATAAAACTGATCATGGCAAAATGAAAAAGCAGGAAGTTCAGAAAAACGTTTATGAATTAGCACAGGAACGCCTGAAGGTCATATTCAATGAATTTGATAATATATATGTCTCTTTTTCGGGTGGAAAGGACAGCGGTATGTTACTCAATCTGTGCATTGATTACATCCGGCGGAACAACCTGAAAATTAAACTAGGTGTTTTCCACATGGATTATGAGATCCAGTATAGCATGACCATTGATTATGTGGACAGGATCCTGGAGGCCAACAAAGATATCCTGGAGGTATACCGGGTATGTGTGCCCTTCCGGGTAACGACCTGTACTTCGATGTATCAATCGTTCTGGCGCCCCTGGGAAGAAAGTAAAAAAGATATATGGGTGCGTAAAAAGCCGAAGAACTGCATGAATATGGAGGATTTTCCTTTTTACAACGCCAATATGTGGGATTATGAATTCCAGCTCCATTTTGCTAACTGGTTGCACCAGAAAAAAGATGCGGTACGTACCTGTTGCCTGGTAGGGATCCGTACGCAGGAGAGTTTCAACCGCTGGAGAAGCATTCACCAGGCTAAAAAGGCCTACATCTATCACACTTACCGGTGGACTACCCGTTTGGGACGCGACGTTTACAACGCCTATCCGATCTACGACTGGAAAACGACGGATGTATGGGTGGCCAACGGCAAATTCCAATGGGATTATAATATTCTGTATGACCTCTATTACAAAGCAGGGGTTAACCTGGAACGCCAGCGTGTAGCGAGTCCTTTTATCTCGGAAGCGCAGGAGAGCCTGGCCCTCTACCGGGTCATTGACCCGGATATGTGGGGAAAAATGATCGGCCGGGTGAACGGAGTTAATTTTACCGGAACGTACGGGGGTACCCACGCTATGGGATGGCAGTCGATTAAGCTTCCGGAAGGATATACCTGGGAAAAGTTTATGAACTTCCTGCTGGCTACCCTCCCGGAGCGTACCAAACAGAATTACCTTAAAAAACTGGCGGTAAGTATAGATTTCTGGCGGCATAAGGGGGGGTGCCTGGCCGACCACACCATTCAAAAGCTGAAAGATGCGGGTATCGGGATTACCGTCATGGACTCGACCAATTACAGGACCCATAAACGACCGGTACGGATGGAGTATCTGGATGATATGAACATCCCGGAATTCAAGGAACTTCCTACCTATAAGCGGGTATGTATCTGCATCCTGAAAAATGACCATGCCTGTAAGTATATGGGTTTTGCCCTGACAAAGGATGAGATCAGAAGGAAGAACAAGATAATGGAACAACTAAAAAATACTATTACATGAGTGTACAATTAAGCCCTGTCTACAATGTGAAAGCCATACCTGTTGATAAAGTCAAGGCTAATAATTACAATCCGAACATAGTGGCTCCGCCCGAAATGAAATTGCTGGAGCTCTCTATCTGGGAAGATGGCTTCACCATGCCTTGCGTATGTTATTATAACAAAGAGGAGGATAGCTACATCCTGGTGGACGGTTTCCACCGCTATACCGTTTTAAAGACTTCCCGGCGCATTTTCCAGCGTGAAAAGGGGATGCTTCCGGTAGTAGTGATCGAAAAAGATATCTCTAACCGTATGGCATCTACCATTCGTCACAACCGGGCCAGGGGGGCACACAACATTGAACTGATGTGCGATATTGTTGCCGAGCTGAACCGGGTGGGTATGTCGGATAAATGGATCATGAAAAACATTGGGATGGACCGGGACGAACTGCTCCGTCTTAAACAGATATCCGGCCTGGCCGACCTCTTTGCCGACAAGGAGTTCAGTATTCCGGACGAAGAGATCGAACTGACGCCTCCGGGTCTGAGAAAGAATAAATATTAAGCGGCAGCGAACCTGAAATTATTTTTAGCAGATAAAGCGATCAGCTACAAGGGGTAAAATTTCTTTGTTCAATTTAATTTTTCTACTTTTGCAAGGTTTTTACGTAGAATACAAATAAGAAAATATGATAGCTAAAATTGAGCAGCTTCTCCAGGAGATAGGATCACTGACAGCGACAAGTGCCGAAGAGCTCGAAGCACTCCGTATTAAGTACCTGAGCAAAAAAGGAGCCATTAACAACCTGATGGCAGACTTTCGTAATGTACCGGCCGACCAGAAACGGGAGGTGGGACAAAAACTGAACGAGCTTAAAACCCGGGCACAGGATAAGATCAATGCACTGAAAGATCAATTTTCGGGCCAGGATAACCAGGCAGCAGAGATGGATCTTACCCGCACCGCTTATCCGGTTAAACCCGGTACCCGCCATCCGCTCTCTATTGTAACCAGAGAAATTATTGATATATTTTCCCGTTTAGGATTTACCATTGCCGAGGGCCCTGAGATTGAGGACGACTGGCATGTATTTTCTGCTCTTAATTTCGCAGAAGACCATCCGGCGCGCGATATGCAGGATACTTTCTTTATTGAGGCCAATCCGGATATAGTACTGCGCACCCACACCTCTTCGGTACAGGTACGTACGATGGAAACGGCCCAACCTCCTATCCGGATCATCTGTCCGGGACGGGTATACCGGAACGAAGCGATCAGCTACCGGGCCCACTGCTTCTTCCACCAGGTGGAAGCGCTGTATGTAGATAAGAATGTATCTTTTGCCGATCTTAAACAGGTATTGCTGCTTTTTGCCAAAGAGATGTTCGGTTCGGAAACAAAGATCCGTTTACGTCCCTCCTACTTCCCGTTCACGGAACCGAGTGCGGAGATGGATATCAGCTGTAATATCTGTGGCGGAAAAGGTTGTCCTTTCTGTAAACATACCGGATGGGTAGAGATCCTGGGTTGTGGTATGGTAGACCCGAATGTGCTGGAGAGCAGCGGTATTGATAGTAAGATCTATACCGGGTATGCCCTGGGAATGGGTATAGAACGTATTACCAACCTGAAATACCAGGTGAAAGACCTGCGCCTCTTCTCGGAGAACGATATCCGTTTCCTCCGTGAATTTGAATCGGCCCACTAAGATAAAAAATAAACAAGGCTAAACAAGCAGCCAGGTAGTACAGTTATACAGGTAGTATACAGTACATCCTGGCTGTTCGTACACTATATAACATGATCATGGCTAAAGATAAATTAATTACTCCCAACTACTGTTTTATTCTTTGCGCCAACTTTCTGCTGTTTTTTGGTTTCTACCTGATATTGCCTGTCCTTCCCTTCTACCTGACGGAAATATTCAGTGTGAACCACGGTACGGTAGGGATCATTCTCTCCTGCTATACCATTGCAGCACTCTGTATCCGTCCTTTTTGCGGATACCTGCTGGATACTTTTGCCCGTAAACCGCTTTACCTGGTAGCCTATTTCGTATTTACCACGATCTTTGCAGGCTACATGCTTACCGGCCTGCTGTTGATGTTTGTCCTTTTCCGCATTCTGCACGGGCTTTCATTCGGTATGGTGACCGTAGCAGGAAATACGATCGTTATCGATATTATGCCCTCTTCGCGCCGGGGAGAAGGATTAGGCTATTATGGGTTGATGAACAATACGGCGATGAGTTTTGGCCCTATGACAGGGCTCTTTCTGCACGACTATTACTCTTTCAACTTTATTTTTACCTGTGCCCTTACCTCTTGTGTACTGGGTTACATCATGGCCTGTCTGGTAAAAACACCCTCCAGGCCTCCGGTAAAAAGGGAACCTGTTTCATTGGATCGTTTTTTGCTGGTCAAAGGTTTACCGGCAGGATTCTCCCTGCTCCTGTTATCTGTTCCCTACGGGATGACCTCTACTTACATTGCCCTGTACGCCATTGAGATCGGTATTACGGTCAGCACCGGACTCTTTTTTACATTTATGGCAGTAGGGATGGCTGTTTCCCGGCTTTTCTCAGGCAGACAGGTCGATAAAGGGTATATAACGAAAGTAATAGCGCTCGGGATCGGGTTGGTCAGCATCTGTTATTTCCTGCTGGCTTTCAGCAGTACTTTTATAAAGTGGAACCACGAAGTGACCACTATCCTCTTTTTCTCCATAGCCCTGATGCTGGGTATTGGCTTCGGAACGATGTTCCCTGCCTTTAATACGCTCTTTGTCAACCTGGCTTCTAATGAGAAAAGAGGTACGGCCACCTCTACCTATCTTACTTCCTGGGATGTAGGGATCGGGATCGGATTACTGGCGGGCGGTTATATCGCCCAGGCCACCACTTTTAATTATGCCTATCTTTTCGGAGCCTGCCTTACGGTAGTATCCTTTGTGTTTTTTGTATGGAAAGTAATTCCTCATTTTAATAAATACCGACTCAGATGAAAAAAGAAGAACTCTATCAGAAAGTGATCGCCTGGTTTGAAGAGAATATGCCGGTGGCCGAAACTGAACTCCATTACGATAATCCGTATGAATTACTGGTAGCAGTTATCCTATCAGCCCAATGTACCGATAAACGGGTCAATATGGTTACTCCGGCTATTTTCCGGGACTTTCCGACGGTGGAAGCCATGGCTGAAACGACGCCTGAAATCATGTATGAATATATAAAAAGTGTCTCTTATCCCAATAACAAAGCCAGACACCTGGTAGGAATGGCGCAAATGCTGGTGCGTGACTTCGGAGGCGTAGTGCCGGATACGCTGGAGGAACTGATCAGACTACCGGGGGTAGGCCGGAAGACAGCCAATGTGATTCAATCGGTGATCTTTAACAAAGATGCGATGGCGGTAGATACGCACGTATTCCGTGTGTCCAACCGGATCGGCCTTACCGATAACTCCAAAACACCGCTGGCCACTGAAAAAGAGCTGATGAAACACATTCCGGCAGGTGTGGTAGCCAAAGCTCACCACTGGCTCATTCTTCATGGGCGCTATGTTTGCCAGGCGCGTACCCCTCAATGTGAAAAGTGTGGTTTACAATCTGTATGCAACTATTATCATTCTCCCGAAAAACTTCTTCTGGAGAAAGCAAAAAGGAAGAATTAATAATATTTTAATAACTTATTACGGGAAATTAAAGTAACTTTGCCATCACGAGAAGATTTTTTAACTTTTAAATAAACAATAGTATGCAATCAATTGACAAGTACAATTTCGCCGGCAAAAAGGCTTTTGTCAGAGTAGACTTCAATGTACCTTTGGGTGAGAATTTCAATATTACGGATGATACGCGTATCCGTGCTGCTCTTCCTACTCTGAAAAAAATTCTTTCTGATGGTGGTAGTGTGATTATCGGGTCTCACCTGGGCCGTCCGAAAGGAGTAGACGAGAAATTCTCATTGAAACATATTGTAAATCACGTTTCAGAACTACTGGGTGTTCCTGTACAATTTGCAGAAGATTGTATGAAGGCCGGTGAACAGGCTGCTGCTCTTAAACCGGGCGAAGTATTGTTACTGGAGAACCTTCGTTTTTACGCGGAAGAAGAGGGAAAACCACGCGGACTTGCCGAAGATGCTACGGACGAAGAGAAGAAAGCAGCGAAAGCAGCCATCAAAGAGAGCCAGAAAGAGTTCACTAAAACCCTTGCCTCTTACGCGGATTGTTATGTGAACGATGCTTTTGGTACGGCACACCGCGCACACGCCTCTACTGCCCTGATCGCGGAATATTTCGATACCAACGATAAAATGTTCGGCTACCTGATGGGAAAAGAGGTAGATGCTGTGAACAAAGTGATGAAAGATATCCAGCGTCCTTTCACGGCTATTATGGGAGGTTCCAAGGTATCTTCTAAAATTGAGATCATCGAGAACCTGCTGAGTAAGGTAGATAACCTCATCATTACAGGGGGAATGACCTATACTTTCACCAAAGCCAAAGGGGGTAAGATCGGTGATTCTATTGTGGAAGACGATAAGCTTGAGCTGGCACTGAACCTGATCGAGAAGGCTAAAGAACTGGGAGTAAACCTGGTACTGGCCGTAGATGCTAAAATTGCCGACTCTTTCTCTAATGATGCTAAAACAGAATTCGTTCCGGTGGATCAGATCCCTGACGGCTGGCAGGGTCTTGATATCGGTCCTGAAACAGAAAAGATGTTTGTCGAAGTGATCAAAGCCTCCAAAACGATCCTTTGGAACGGTCCTACCGGGGTATTCGAGTTTGATAACTTTTCACACGGTTCCCAGTCGGTAGGTGAAGCCATTGCGGAAGCGACTAAGAACGGAGCGTTTTCACTGGTAGGCGGAGGTGACTCAGTAGCCTGTGTAAACAAATTCGGTCTGGCGGATCAGGTTTCTTATGTATCAACCGGTGGTGGAGCACTGCTGGAAGCGATCGAAGGAAAAGTACTTCCGGGTATTGCAGCGATTGAAAAATAAGATACACAACAGATAATCATTTTTCCCGGATCGCGGGTGACACGACTTGTACGGATTTATTAAAATAATATAAATTTACAACAATTCGGTTCATCCGCGATTTTTATATGTATGAAAAAGCTGATCCGTCTATTTTATAGTTTACTTCTTCTTTGTATAGGTTGTACTCATTCCGGTACAGAGAAGCAGGAGTTTACACACAAGTTAAAAATCGGTTATACACCCGATCCGGCCATCTTTCCTTTCTATATAGCCGATACACTGGAAATATATGAGAATATGACGCTGGATGTCTCTTTTCTCTCCTACGGCTCGCAGCAGGAGTGTATAGAGGCCTTTAAAGCCGGAGATCTGGACGGTGCAGTGATGGAGGTACCGGAAGCCTTACAACTGGCAGCTGCCGGACTGGGTTCTAACATCATCCTGAGGAACAGCAGTGCCTCCTATTTTATCGCGACTTCTGCTTCGGAAATAACCGATCCCAAAAGTGATCTGGAAGGAAAAAGTGTGGCCTACAGCAGACAGCCTCTTCCGGATTATATCCTTGATCATCTGCTGGCAGATAACCGGTCTGCTGCCGGGAAGACGAACCGGCCGGTTATCGGGAATGAATTTGTGCGGTTCCAGATGCTCCGGAACGGATTACTGGATGCTACCCTGTTAGGATACGCAGAGGCAGCAGAAGCCTTGCAGGAGGGGAATCACCTGGTAACCACCGTTACTGAAAAAGAGATCCCGATGAGGATCACCCTGGTGCGCTCCGATTCGCTCCAAAAGAAAAGGCCGGAGATAGCTGCCCTGGTAAAAGGATATGAGGATGGAGTGTCAGCCATACGGGATTTTCCGGAAGATACGAAGGCAGATTTCCTGCTGGCTTCGGGAATTGCAGCGGACGATCCGGATATGCTGCTTCCCTCTTACGAACCGCCCTCTCCCGTAAAAAAAGAGCAGCTCCGGAAAATGATTGGCTGGTTAAAAGAAAAAGCGTATCTTTCGGCAGAATTTAATGACAAAGCAATGACAGACACCCTTATAAAAACTTATTAAAGACAACTCTACATGAAGAACACACCGGATTGATAAAACGATAACTTGATAAAATGAAACAAACACTACTAACCCTGGTAGCGCTGGCCACTTTTTTACCTTTATCAGCGCAACAAAACAGACAAACAGAAGATAACAGACTCAACGAGATCATTCCACTGGCTCTGGAAAGAGTGCGGTTTTCGGGATATGGGCAGGTTGTATATTACTATTCAGACGAAAAAGGAGTGAATGCCAGTAACAGTTTCGACATCAAACGCCTTATGTTTACGGCCGATGCCAGGCTTACGGGAAAATGGAACGTCTTCTTCCTTTACGATTTCGGTGCCCGTTCCAAAATGAATGAATACTGGACAGAATATGCCTTTCTGCCGGGGCTCAAAGTAAGAGTCGGACAATTCAAAGTTCCGATAACGATTGAAAATCTACTTCCCCCTTCTACCCTTCAGATCATTAACGGAGCACAATCGGTAAACTATATCTCAGGATTTGACTCGAGTGACGACCTTTACGGGGGATCCGGGGGCCGGGATATGGGTATTATGCTTTCCGGAGACCTGATCAGCTTTCAGGATCGTAAGCTACTGAGTTATAAAGTAGGGCTTTACAACGGACAGGGAATTAATGTAGCCGATAAGAACTCTCACAAAGACCTGGCAGCCTGGATCATGGTACATCCCCTCTCCTGACTCAGTATCGGGGGATCCGGATACAACGGGAAAGGAAATTCCGTATACGTGGGAGAGGATCCACGCCTGCCAGCCTACGGTACCAATTACGACCGCCGCCGTTGGGGTATCGGGACCGAGATCAAAACCTCTCTCCTCTACCTGCGGGCCGAATACCTGAAAGGAAAGGATGACGTACGCAAAAGCGAAGGGTATTATGCTACTGCCTCTGTGCCTGTACATCCTAAGGTAGACCTTATTGCCTCTTACGATTACTTTAATAAAGACAAGGAACTAAGCAGGAAACAGACCAATTATATCCTGGGTGCTCAATACAATTTTTACAAACGCTGCCGTATGCAGGCACAATATATTTTCCAGGATAGACAACAAGGAATGAAGAACGTAAACCAGATACAGACACAACTCCAGGTAGGATTCTGACCGGATTCTGACCGGATCCCGACAACAAATAAATTAACCCTCTTATTTATTATGAACACCTTACAACAAACAAACCAGCGAATAGACGTAGCCGATGTGTTGCGCGGAGTAGCCATTATGGGGATCATTATTCTCCACAGTATTGAACATTTTAATTTCTACAAATTTCCTGCCGAACTCCCTTTTGAGTGGTTCGCTTTTACAGATAAAGCTATCTGGAATGGACTGTTTTTCCTTTTCGGGGGAAAGGCATACGCTATATTTGCCCTCCTCTTTGGTTTCAGTTTCTATATCCAGGATAATAACCAGAAGAAACGGGGAAAAGATTTCCGCCTGCGGTTTGCGTGGCGACTATGCCTCTTGTTTTTACTCGGACAGGTAAATGCCGCTTTCTTTACCGGAGAGATCCTGGTATTTTATGCAGTGATGGGTTTTATACTGATCCTTACCTGCCGGCTTTCTGATAAAATGATATTTATTCTGGCAGTTATTCTGATGCTGCAACCCCTGGAACTCTATAAAATAGGCTATGGTTTATTGAATCCGGAAGCTGTTCCCGGAAAAGAACTGGCTGGATACTACTTTAATGAAGCTTTTAAAGTACAGGATACTGGTACTTTCTGGGAAACCATAAGAATGAACCTGTGGGAGGGTCAGCTGGCCAACTTTACCTGGGCGTGGGAGCATGGCCGGGTCTTCCAGACTGCCTCACTCTTCCTTTTTGGTATGCTTGCCGGAAGAAAAGGACTTTTCCTGAAAAGTGAGTATAACCTGCGTTTCTGGATAAAGACCATGGGGTTTGCACTTTTGTTTTATTTCCCGATCGTGGGATTATCAGAGATGTTACCTGATTTTATAAACAGTGCCTTAGTTACCCAGGGGACTGTCCGCCTGTTAGAGTCTCTGCATAAACTCTGTTTTATGTTGCTTATAGCGGGTAGGTGATCCTTATGTTCTATTATACCAGCCTGCATAAACCATTAATGAAACTGGCTCCTTACGGAAAAATGAGCCTTACCAACTACTTTACACAATCCATTATCGGCTCGGCTCTCTTCTACCATTGGGGCCTGTACCTGCAACTGGGTATAACGTATAGCTTCCTGGTAGGTATCCTGCTATTCGTGGCACAATTTTTGTTCTGTACCTGGTGGATGAAACATCACAAACACGGACCATTCGAGTATGTATGAAAAAAACTCACCTGGATTGGCTCCGGTCGTTAGGATAAATTAAGTAAAGGAAGAAAATAAATTCATCCCCTTTATTGTTATTATAAAAAAGTGACCAACTTATGGATGAATACGTAATAAACGAGATCTATCACAAAGCGATCCGGCTTCTCAACGAGCGTCGCCTCAAAGAGGCGTTGAGCGAACTGGAATATTTCCTGCATGATATTCCCGAGTGGGATATCAAAGATAAGCTGGAGAGTATAGACACTTCTTATAAATATATGCTCAGGTATATGGAGCAGGGAAGCCAGGATCCGGAAAGGGATAAACTTTACCGGAAAATGGTAACCGATGCCTACGATATAGCCGACAGAGCCCGTATTATGCGACTCACCGGTAGTTCAACCGGTTATTACTTTGATCGTACGCGTTACCACCGCATGATGCCGATGCGTAGTTTGAAAGAGCTTCAGCTTGAACTGGAGTCTTATACAGGGGATATTGCCGTAAGTAACCTGCTTCAGGAAGAGGAACAGTCTGACCTGATGCCTGTCCGTAAAAGACACGAAGCGGCGCTCTCTGAAGTGTTCTACCAGGTATGGACTGCCGGTAAATGGAAGGAAGAAGAGGCAGAAGAGGCGCGTAACTTTCTGGATTCCCTGCTCATCCAGATCAATAATCTTGCACTTTTTGTCAGTGCACTGACCCTGAGCCTGTCAGAACAGTTCGATATAAAAAAGTTAATGCTTCTTTTTGATGCTTACCAGCATCCCTCCAACGAAGTAAATCAACGGGCCATTGTAGGACTGGCCCTTATTATTTATCAGTATGATAACAGGCTCTCCCTCTATCCGGAAGTGGAAGCACGGATCACCTTGTTGAATGAGGATACGTTGTTCAGCAATAACCTGAGCCGGATCCAGATACAACTGCTGCGGTGTCGGGAGACGAAAAAGATCGATAAAAAAATGCGGGAAGAGATCATTCCCGAAATGATCAGAAACGCTCCTAATATGAAACTGGGTCCTGAAAACCAGGAGGAAGAAGGAGGGGACGACCGGAATCCCGACTGGCAGGACTGGATGGAGGAATCCGGACTTAATGATAAATTAAGGGAAATAAGTGAACTTCAGATGGAAGGTGCCGATGTATATATGAACACTTTTGCCCAGCTCAAAACGTTTCCTTTTTTCCGTGAAATGTCCAACTGGTTCTATCCTTTCGATATTCAACACTCTGCCGTGGTCGAAGCGTTCGGCACTACCTGGAAAAAAAGGAATATTGTACTGGATACGATCCTGCAATCCGACTTCTTTTGCAACAGCGATAAATACTCTTTCTGCTTTACCATGATGCAGGTTCCCCAGGCTCAACGGGATATGATGGAACAGCAGTTCCGTGCCCAGAACGAAGCACTGGATGAAGCCAAGCGATACGATAAAATGATCGCCTTTTCTCAGGAGGTAGAGATCCTTAGTAACCAGTATATCCACGACCTGTACCGGTTCTACAAACTCTTTCCCCGCAGGCAGGAGTTCCACGACTTTTTTGACGACTCCCTGAATCTTCAAAACTGTAAAACCCTGAAAGATACCCTGAGCGATACCAGCAATAAGGTTACACTGGCCGGATACTTTTTCCACAAGGGTTATCTGGCAGAAGCCCTTTCACTCTACCAGGACATCACAGAGGAGACAGGAGGAGATGCGGAAACCTTCCAGAAAATAGGATACTGTTACCAGAAACAGAATAAATTTGAGGAGGCTATTTCCTCTTACCTGCAGGCTGATATCCTGAAACCTGATAATATATGGACCAACCGGAGCCTGGCAAAATGTTACCGGAGCCTTAAACAATATGGTAAAGCTCTGGAGTATTACCGGAAAGTAGAGGCGGTACAACCGGATAACATTACCATCCTTTCCCAGATAGGACACTGCCTGGCAGAGGAGAAAAAGTGTGATGAAGCCCTTAACTATTTCTTTAAGATAGAGTTGCTGGATAATGAAAATCCCAAAGCATGGCGTCCTATTGCCTGGTGCTCCTTTGTAACAGGAAAACATACCCAGGCTATGAAATATTATAATAAACTCCTGGAAGCCTCTCCCAATATACACGATTTCCTCAATGCGGGACATGTAGCATGGAGCCTGGGAGAGATCTATAAAGCCGTAGAGTATTACGAAAAAGCGATCAAACGGAGCAAAGACTGGAATGACTTTCTTTCCTTGTTCAATAAAGACAAAGAAGATCTGATCATACAGGGGATCCGGGAAACGGAAATACCGTTGATGCTGGATCTGCTACGATATAGATATTAACCCATTCTTCCTAAAGACAAAAGCAGGTACCCTTCACGGGCACCTGCTTTTTTGACATACAGGTTTGAGTAATTATTAATGAAAACCGAACAGGCTTTATTCCAGCCTTTTTAGTCTGTGCAACAATTGTTGGATAGCTTCCTGATAGTCATCAATAATAGAGTCAATAAACTTATCCCTGAAAAGTTCTCTTTTATACTCTACCTCGTTGTAAAAATCAGTAGCGAATTCTATAATATCTGCCGGGACTTCTGTTTGAGGAACTGTAATATTCAGTCCGCCTTTCAGTGCATAGACTGTTTCTACAATCCTGTCCAGTACATCCGTCAAAGCCTCCAACGCCTGGTCCAGTGCCATATGGCGTGCATAACTGGCCTTTCCGGTTACATTCTAGTGGTAAAGTTTTAACGCCGTATTAAAAGAATACATTTTTCCGAACAGTTCTGCTACCTCAGAACACAGGATGGGTTCCGTACATTTTTTCGTTTCCATGGTTGCCTTCATAATTCATTTTTTAGTTGTTACATTTTCATTGATCCAGCTTTACAACCCTATATTGAAGATGTACTAAAATTAGCAGAAGTACTTTAGCGGAGCAAGACAAAAAATGCCTTATCTCAGGTATTGATATTCTAATTTAAGAGAATAAAAAATCAGTTTAAGACGATTCTGATCAATTATAAAAAAAATGGTAGCAGTCTCTTCCGTTTTTTGTTACTTTTAAAAAGCAAGTGGTAAAAATAGTTTAGTCTGTAAAATACCAGACACAGTAACACCAGCAGGTTCAAACTTTTTTTCAATCATATTTTCCTGCTATCTTTTTAAAAGCCGGAATATGTCTGATATTATCCAGATCTTCATTCTCCAGCAGTCTTTTTACCAGCATCTTATTCTTTCTCCCTTTTAAACTCTTCCGGAGCCAGTAAACAGCTCGCTCCGGATCATTCACTAATGAATTAAGCAGAGCAAGTTTATAGGCAGCTGCTCCGGCTTTTTGTTTTTCCGCTTTAAAAAAGAGTTCCTCTATTTCATTCTTATAACGATCCAATTCACCGGTTCTTCGTCCATATTCCATTGGGGCCATCCCCCATTTCCTGTAAATACTTTCATAATCGCCTGCCAAAAAAGCCGTCTTTTTAAACATACTTACACTCTCTTCCAGAAAAACAGGATTTTCAGTTAACATTCCTACTTCATAGAGAGCCATTCCCCAGTAATCACACAATTCCGGGTCCCCGGAGTTCAGGCAAGCAGCTTTCTCATAGTTGGCCAAACACTCTTTATAGTAATCCATATTCCTGGTTAAACGGGCCATTTGCATACAGGCTACTCCCCATTCTCTGAATATATATGCCTCCTCCGGAGCCAGTAATGAAGCCTGCCGGAAGGCATCTACTCCCCGCTTATAGATGGAAATATCAGAACATTGATCAGCACATAGAACCAACAGGCAACCCCAGCAATAATAGGCTTCGGCATCCTCTTTACTCAGTTGGGTGATCTTTTCCCAGCATCTGGCAGCTTCTTCATACCTTTTCCGCAGAAAAGCAATATTGGCTACTATTTTATAGGCTGCAATATCTGCCTCTTCCTGCTTAACTTTTTGTATAATGTATTGCCGGCGATAGTAAGAGAGTAAATATCCTGTCCCAAAAAGTCCTGTTATACCTAAAAGAGCCAGAAAATAGAGAAAGGGTGGAACCAGAAAAGTTATAAGGAGGGGAAGAAAAGGAATAAACATTCCTATGTCATATAAAGTTTTCATCACACGAGATTTTAGTTAAGTTTAGTTATTCAAATATACTAAATAAATCCGGGAAAGAAAAAAATATTCCGAAATATTTGCCGCGATTAAAATTTAATTGGTTACTTTTGCGCCGGATTTGAAGAACCATTCCCTCTATTTCGAGTTTAACTAAAAAAACAAAGAGAAAATGAACGACGGCCCGTATCACAGTTGCGGAACAACAACGAAGTATTAATCTCTCTGTACAGGAATACGACCGGTTTCCTTACAGAGATAAAAGATGTAAGGAGACCAAATTATGAATGAAATCAGACTGCATATCCAGGAACTGATCGAAGAAAAGAACTGGAAAAACCTCAAAGAAGAATTGAACCGGCTGGAACCTCTCCAGATAGCCGAACTGATCGAAGAACTTCCCAAAGACGATGAAATTTTAGTATTTCGCCTCTTATCGCGCGAATATGCCAAAGAGACCTTTCAGCTTCTGTCCCACGATATACAGATAGAAATTGTAAAAGGACTGGCTACCTCCGGAAACAAGATAACCGCCCTAATGAACGATCTTGATCCGGACGACCGTACTGCTTTTCTGGAAGAGTTACCCGGACAGGTAAGTCAGCGTTTGATGCAACTACTTTCCGTGGAAGAGCGTCAGATAGCCACCACCTTGCTGGGATATCCGGAAGATAGTATCGGGCGATTGATGACTCCGGAATATGTAGCCGTAAAATCGTGGTTTACCGTAGCCGAAGCCCTGGAGCATATCCGGAAATTCGGACGGGATTCCGAAACACTGAATATTATTTATGTAGTGGATGAGAACTGGAAACTACTGGATGACCTCCGTATAAAGGAGATCTTGCTGGCCTCGCCGGAGCAGTTGATCTCCGAACTTACCGACAATCGTTTTGTAGCTCTGAATGCGTTCGATGACCAGGAGGTTGCCGTACGGCTTTTCAAAGACCACGACCGGGTAGCCCTTCCTGTTACTGATACAGGAGGTATCCTGGTAGGAATTGTAACTGTTGACGATGTGATGGACGTTGCCGAAGAAGAGAGCACCGAAGACTTCCACAAATTCGGTTCTTTTCAGGAAGCGATTGTGAATCCACTCAAAGCCCGCATTGGTTATCTCTACAAACAACGGATTATGTGGCTCTCCGCACTGGTGTTTATGAATGTATTTTCCGGAGCAGCGATCGCCTCTTTTGAGGGAGTTATCCAGTCGGTAGTTTCCCTGGTATTCTTTCTGCCCCTGCTGATTGACAGCGGTGGAAATGCCGGTTCCCAATCGGCTACCCTGATGATCCGTTCCCTGGCAGTAGGAGATGTAGAGATGAAAAACTGGGTAAGGCTGCTGGGTAAAGAACTGATCGTATCTCTTCTTTTAGGGCTTACCATGGCAGTAGGTGTATCTCTTATTGCAGCGGTGCGGGCCCCCGAAGTAATTTTTGTAGTAGCTGCCACTATGGTATTGACCGTTATGGCAGGTAGTATGATCGGGCTGGTATTACCCTTTATCTTTACCCGGCTAAAACTTGACCCTGCTACCGCCAGTGCTCCTTTGATCACCTCGTTGTCGGATATTTTAGGAGTACTTATCTATTTCTCCGTAGCAAGCTGGTATTTCGGGTTTTAAATTTTAAGGAAGTGACCTGATAAAAAGAGGCTGGTAAGTACCGGCCTCTTGCTGTTTTATATTCCTTCCCTGATGGAAACAGGAATGAAACGTTCCTCCTTTTCTACCCGTTCTTATCTTCCTTTTTTCTCTTTTCAGAAAGTAAAGCTGAGTATGTAAGTACCGAAAATAAAAAAAATATTCTATTTTTGTGTTTTGCAAAAAATCAGCAAGAACATTCAGAAAAACGTTATGATAGAAAAAAGAGATTTTATTTTACAGCGGGGAAGACTACGCTCTTCCTGTTACTCCTTGCACTGGCCGGATGCCAGACCCGTAGTTATGTCGTTGCCGACATCCGGGGAGAGTATATTCCGGTAACCCCAACACAAAATCCGGACCAAGCAACCACAGAGTTTATAAACAGCTATAAACAACAATTAGACGATCAGATGAACGAAGTGATCGGCCACTCCGTAGAATTTATGCCTTACAGCAAACCGGAAAGCCTGCTTACCAACCTCACTTCTGATGTGATGGTAAAGCTCGACCCCGGTTATACCGGTGGAGTGGTGCCGGATCTGAGCCTGATGAATGTAAGCGGACACCGCGCTGCCCTGCCCAAAGGAGATCTTACCGTAGGACATCTGTTCAATACCTATTCTTTCGAAAATCAACTGGCTGTGGTCAGATTAAAAGGAGAATATCTTCATGAAGTATTTGATGCGTATGCTCAGATGGGGGGTGCCGGGATATCTTCTACTGTAAAACTTGTGATCAAAGATAATAAAGTTGTTTCCGCACTGGTTAACGGTGAGCCGGTAGACAACAACCGCATCTACACGATCATTACGCTGGATTACCTGGCCGAAGGGAACAGCCGTATGTCTGCCCTGACTAAGGCCGAAGAGACGATCTTCCCCGGAGTTACGCTACGGGACTATATGATCGATTATATTAAAAACGAAACCCGGAACGG
>JAJQBG010000129.1 GCA_021203405.1 Bacteroides sp. | reverse complement strand
ATTCACCCGCGGGTGAATAAAATTCATAGGCGGGTGATTTTTTTCACCTGCGGGTGGTTAAACGTTCATTCACCAGGTGTTTCAGATGGTAATAAATAATTAAAATAATACCGCTCCTTGCCCCCTTCTTTACCGCTTTTTAGGGTCCACAAAGGGTTCATTTTCCTATAGAACCTTTTTCGTTAGCACCCGGGGCGTTTTTTATAGACTTTCTCCTTGTGCTCCAGCTTTTTATCTTCTATGGCCCTTTTTATGGGGCGTTTGGCGGATGATTTTGAAATTCCACACTCTTCGGCTATTTGCAGCATCTCTGTGTAGGTAAAAAAATCGGGCAGTTTATCCCAGAAGATCTGTTGTTTCCTAAAAGAGGTAAGCGGTTTTACAAGGATGTTACCGGGGTTGAGCGACGAGCTTAAGAGCAGGCTGTGTTCCAGGCAGGTCAGTGCAATTTTAAAAGCGGTGTCCATATCGGTGTCGCTGCACTGGAGCAGGCCGCTCCATAATTGATCCTCGCACTGGCGCAGGGTGGTGAGAATGGCTGCTATGCGCATGGTCATTACACCGTACCGGAACAGGATGGCAAAGGCATACGTCTTGTGTTCCAGGGCGATCTCTTCCGGGAGTTTGTTAAAAAGATGGGTGTGTTTTTGCCACTGGCTTTGGGTAAAGCGGATAGAGGTGTCTCTTTTGAGAAGTTCCTGATGCCAGTTCAGCACACTGGAACCGAGGGTTAAGAAAAGTTTTTCGGTATCTATCTCTTCCTCCCCGGGCTCGCCGGATATCCACTCGTACCGTACGGGTTGGGTTAGGAACAGGAACCGGCTATAGAGCCCGTCTTCTGCATGGGGTATGACCCCTATCATCTGCCCGGGAGGAGTTGGCCGGAATGAGCAAGCATACAGGTTGAGGTTCCTGAGGACGGATAGAAACATCTACCGGTTTCCGGGCTTTTTGGGCCTGGCTGGCCTGATGCTCCCAATCTAAGAGCTTTTGTTGATATATTTTCTCTTCTTCCTCCCCTTTTTGGGTGTACCAGTTATGCAAAGGGCGGGCCAGCAGGTAAGACCAATCCAGGATGCCTTTTCCGGTTCCCGCGTGGGCTACTGCAAAGAAGTAAAGATGGGTGGAGTAGGCTTTTTTTTCTGTAGGTAAACGTAACCCTGGGTAAACATCCGCTCAGGGTGGTGATCATGCCTAAAAGGAGCATGTCTCTTTCGTGCGGAGTTTGGGTGATAGCGATTCCTTTTTTGAGTATATCAGGCAGATTATCAAAGATATGGTCGGGTATGGTGGGTGCTGCCCTGCGTAGCTCTTCGTCTGCTTCCTGGTGCTGATCGGACTCCTCTTCGTTGTGAAAAAAGGTTCTATAGGAAAATGAGCCCTTTTGAACCCTTTTTTGCTCCTTTCCGGGCTCTTTTTTCCCATCGGCATACCCCTTTGCATCTTCCAGGATCCGGGTGATTTCGGGGGCTTCGAACCCGGGTGTCTGGTAGCGTAGAAGTGCTTCCGAAAGTACCTCTCCGAGGCCGAATCCGTGCCGGAAGGCTGCCTGTGATAGTCTTAATAAATTACTGTGCCGGCTGCCGGGTAACAGGGGGTACTCTTCCTCTTTTTCGTCCAGGAACTCCTGCAACCGGCCGGAGGGGACAGGGGCCCGGAAGGGGGTAGCCTCCTGGTTGTAGAAGGGGTTGGCATCCCAGGAGGCAAAGCAGAGGCGACATACGTCGCTCTAGAAGGGGCTTCCTAGCCCCCACACAGTACAGGAGCGGCTAGGAAGCCGCAAGGTGAAGAGTCACCGGCTGTGAAGCCGGCGACAACAAGGAAGCAACGGTAATTGTACAACAAACACTATGAAAGTAGCGGCAACAAAGTGTTTGTCAATTATGTGAACAAAATGCCCCTTTTAAAGATGAATTAGGTGATCCTTATTTAGAAACTCATCCTATTGTTTGGTTATTTGCTGCTTAATTAACACAGAACCTTCTTTTAGAAATATGGCTGCTGATACATTTTTTATTGTATACCTTAAATATTCACAGAGAAAAAATAAAATAGTAACTACTCCCCATCATAAACAATCATCGGTACCGGTTTCCAGAAATGATTCAGCGGCCCGTTACCATGACCAACTTTAACATCCTTTCCATGCCGGATCGCTCCCGTAATATAAGCTTTGGCCTGTTCTACTGCTTTGGGCATGGAGTCTCCCAGGGCCAGGAAAGTGGCAATGGAAGAGGAGAGGGTACATCCCGTACCGTGTACATTTTTACTTTCGATATGGTCTCCGGTAAAGATAACAGGATCGCCTTCTTGAGCCTGTAGTACATCGTATATGATCTCGCCCTGAAGATGTCCCCCTTTTACCAGTACCCATTTACTGCCGTAATTCAGTAAGGAGCGGGCTGCGGCTTTCATCTCATCCAGGTTGGTGATCTTTTTCCCGGTCAACACTTCGGCTTCATCGAGGTTGGGGGTAATGAGGTCGGTAAGGGGCATCAGTTCGCTGGTAAGTACGGCAATGGCGTCGTCATTGATCAGTTTGCTGCCACTGGTAGAGATCATTACCGGATCGAAGACTACATGGGCAGGCTGGTATTTTTTAAGAGCTTGGGCAATCACCCGCACGATTTCAATATCATTGATCATTCCTATCTTTACGGCATCGGGAGAGAGATCGTCCATGACCGCTTCTATTTGTCCTTTGACATATTCGGGAGGTACCGGATGGATGGCACGCACACCCAATGTGTTTTGTACGGTAATAGCGGTAATAGCGGTAGCACTATAGGCACCGAGCGCGGAAATAGCTTTGAGGTCGGCTTGTATACCGGCTCCGCCGCTGCTGTCTGAACCGGCTATGCTTAATACAACGGGATATCTTTTCATATATAGAATATTCTTTGTTTTTAATTTATAAAGGATTCAGCAGAGCGCTCAACTCCAAAGCCGCCTTCTCCGGATCGGGGGCGGAGATTATGGCAGAGATAACGGCTGCACTATCCAGCCCGGCCCGGAAGGCATCCGGAATGGTCTCTTTATTCATCCGGCCGATCCCTACCAACGGATGGCGGCTGACGGATTTGATCCATCGGATGCCTTCCAGGCCCCATTCTGTAATTGTATCGGTTTTGGTCGTTGTGGCATATACGGGGCTGGCTGCAATATAGTCTACCTCTAACTGATTGGCCTCCAGTACCTGCTGAGGGGTTTCTACCGAGAGGCCTACTATTTTGCCGGCGGGCAGTATTTTCTTTACCAGCTGGTAGGGCATATCGCTCTGTCCGATATGAACGCCGTCTGCATCGGCTGCCAGAGCTACATCTATACGGTCGTTGATCAGTAGGGGAACCTGGTAGGGAGTGAGTATCTCTTTCAGACGTGTGGCTTTGTAGATAAAGTCGCGGGTAGAAGAGTTTTTCTCCCGTAACTGTACCATCGTAACTCCTCCTTTTACAGCGGCTTCTACCGTTTCAAAGAGGTCTTTTCCCAGCAAAAGTTCTTCGTCGGTTACCAGGTAGAGTTTCATGATACAACCTCCATCCGTAAACGGGAAACAAGTTCATCCCCGGTGATGGCATAGAGGGTATCATAGAGGTGTAGTTGCAGGGTTCCGGGGCCCTGGCATTTAGCAGCGGCTATCTCTCCGCAGATGGCAATAAGTGCGGTGGCAGATACGGCGGCTGTCAGAGGATTGTCCGATACGGCTACAAAAGCTGCCAGCAGGGCAGTAGCGGTACAACCCAGGCCGGTTACTTTGGTCATCAGGGGAGAACCGTTGTGGATCCATATCTCTTTTTCTCCGTCGGTGATGATATCTGTTTCACCGCTTACGCAGACTATGCATCCATACTCTTCGGCCAGGCTGCGAGCTGCCTGCCGGCCTGCCAGCGACGAATCGGCGCTATCTACTCCTTTGGTATTACTTCTACTACCACTCAAAGCCATGATCTCGGAGGCATTTCCCCGGATAAACTGAGGTGTTCCTGCTTCCAGGATACTTCGTAACGCTTCATTGCGGAAGGTGGTGGCTCCAGCTCCCACAGGATCCAGAATAATGGGTTTACCCAGTTCATTTCCTTTTCGGATGGCCTCTACCATAGCGGGAATAGTAAAACGGTCCAGGGTGCCTATATTGATAACGGTGGCTCCGCATAGGGCTACCATTTCGTCTATCTCCTCTTCGGCATGAGCCATAATAGGAGAGGCCCCTATAGCCAGCAGTGCGTTGGCTGTATTATTCATCACTACATAATTGGTGATGCTGTGCACAAGCGGCGAAAGTTGGCGTACTTTCTGCAGATGCTCTTTTATATGGTCTTCCATTTTCATCGGTGAATTAGTAAAGTGCAAATATAATGAAAGCTGAGAGGCAAGCGAAATTTATTTCGGCTTGTCCGAAGCGCATCTTATATTATACAAATATAATGAAATAAAAAGAGTACAATAACCTCCCTTTTTCTTTAAATGATCGAAAGGGGCAAAATGTTTGATCTGTAGCTCTTAAAGAGTAATTGTAGAGGGTACAATTACTCCGGAAGGATATCACCGGAAAATACATATTGTATACAGGAAGATATGAAGTCTTTTGATATTGTACTGGATATGAT
>JAJQBG010000012.1 GCA_021203405.1 Bacteroides sp. | reverse complement strand
TACGTTTTTATTTGATTCTGATAAAATTAACATCATTTTTTTATCAGAAATTTTAAGATTTTTTGACAACTCAACAAATTCCTTTGTCTTAGGCGCATCGAAAGTAAAATCTTCGATCACCAGGATCGCATTTTCCTGCGCTTTATAAGACAAAGCAGACTTTCTGGCAAGTTGTTTCACTTTCTTATTCAGTTTGAAGGAGTAATCTCTGGGTTTAGGACCAAATACACGACCTCCACCAATTAAAAGCGGCGACTTGATATCCCCTCTACGGGCACCACCACCACCTTTCTGACGACCCAGCTTTCTGGTTGAACCGGCGATTTCACTTCTCTCTTTTGATTTATGAGTTCCCTGACGCTGATTAGCCATATATTGCTTTACATCCAAATAAATAGCATGGTCATTGGGCTCAATCCCGAAGATAGATTCATTCAATGTAACCTTTCTTCCTGTATCTTCACCTTTAATGTTATATACGCTAACTTCCATTACTTCTCAATTATTACGATTGAACCTTTGCAACCCGGTATAGAACCTTTCACCAAAAGAAGGTTATGATCCACAATTACTTTTAATACCTGCAAATTCTGTATAGTGACTCTGTCACCACCCATCTGGCCCCCCATACGCATTCCTTTGAATACTTTTGCGGGATAAGAACAAGCACCAATAGAACCGGGTTTACGGGCACGGTTATGCTGACCGTGAGTAGCCTGACCGACACCGCCGAAACCATGTCTTTTTACTACCCCCTGGAAACCTTTACCTTTCGAAATTCCAACCACATCTACAAACGTAGCATCATTGAAAAGCTCTACAGTAAGAGTATCGCCTAAATTCAGTTCACCTTCAAATCCTTTGAACTCGGCCAAGTGTCTCTTGGGAGTAACTCCTGCTTTCTTAAAGTGTCCCAGAAGCGGTTTAGTAGTATGTTTTTCCTTTTTATCCTGGAAACCCACCTGAACAGCTTCATAGCCATCTTTTTCGATAGACTTTACCTGAGTTACAACACAAGGACCTGCTTCGATAACAGTGCATGGTACATTTTTACCCTCGGCACTGAAAACGGATGTCATTCCGATTTTTTTTCCTAATAATCCTGGCATTTCATTAATTTTTAACTATCAAACTTTAATTTCAGCTTCCACACCGCTCGGCAATTCCAGCTTCATAAGCGCATCCACAGTCTTAGCAGTAGAGCTATAGATATCGATAAGACGCTTGAATGAAGCAAGTTCGAATTGCTCTCTTGATTTCTTGTTCACGAAAGTTGAGCGGTTCACTGTAAAGATACGCTTGTGGGTAGGAAGCGGAATAGGTCCGCTTACAATAGCCCCTGTGCTCTTCACAGTTCTTACGATCTTTTCAGCAGATTTATCCACCAAATTATGATCGTAAGATTTTAATTTAATTCTGATTTTTTGGCTCATAATTTATTTTGCTTTAATATTAAATCAAATCAACACGACCTTTCACCTCTTCCAGTACGGCCTTAGCGATTGAAGTAGAGACCGGAGAGTGATGCGAATAAGTCATAGAAGAAGTAGCACGACCCGAGGTGATGGTACGCAGAGCAGTTACATAACCGAACATTTCCGCCAAAGGTACTTTAGCCTTTACTACACGTGCTCCCGAGCGGCTTGATTCCATACCTTCTACCTGGCCACGACGTTTATTAAGGTCACCGATCACATCCCCTATGTTCTCTTCCGGAGTAACAACCTCCAGTTTCATGATAGGCTCCAGAAGCACAGGACCTGCCTTAGCACAAGCATTCTTGTAAGCCTGGATCGCACATATCTCAAAAGAAAGCTGGTCAGAGTCCACCGGGTGGAAAGAACCGTCACTAAGCACTACCTTTAAAGAATCCACCGGATAACCGGCCAGTACACCATTCTTCATAGCAGTGGCAAAACCTTTCTGCACAGAAGGAATAAATTCCTTAGGAATATTACCACCCTTTACTTCGTCAACGAACTGAAGGCCTCCCTGTGTATAATCCTCATCGATCGGGCCGATCTTCACAATGATATCAGCAAACTTACCACGTCCACCGGTCTGTTTCTTGTATACTTCACGAAGATCCACTGTTTTAGTGATCGCCTCTTTGTAAGATACCTGAGGACGTCCCTGATTACACTCAACCTTAAACTCTCTTCTCAGACGGTCAATAATGATATCCAGGTGAAGCTCACCCATTCCTGAAATAACTGTCTGTCCGGACTGTTCGTCTGTTTTTACAGTAAAGGTAGGATCTTCTTCAGCCAGTTTAGCCAGACCATTAGAAAGCTTATCCAGGTCTTTCTGAGTTTTCGGCTCCACTGCAATACCGATCACCGGATCCGGGAATTCCATAGCTTCCAGTGTAATCGGATTATTTTCATCACACAGTGTATCCCCGGTACGGATATCTTTAAAACCAACACCGGCACCAATATCACCCGCACCAATCACATCCACAGGATTCTGCTTGTTTGAGTGCATCTGGAACAGACGTGAAACACGTTCCTTCTTACCGGAGCGGCTGTTAAACACGTATGAACCGGCACCTACCTTACCCGAATACACACGGAAAAAAGTAAGACGACCTACATACGGGTCAGTAGCGATCTTAAACGCAAGTGCAGCAGTAGGCTCATCTTCCGAAGGCAAACGTTTGATCTCTTCGTCCGTACCCGGAACCGTACCGACTACCGCCTCAGTATCCAGCGGAGAAGGCAAAAATGCACACACATAATCCAGAAGAAGCTGTACACCCTTATTCTTGAAAGAAGAACCACAGGTCATCGGAACGATAGCCATCTGAACAGTGGCAGCACGAAGCGCTCTCATGATCTCCTCTTCCGTGATCGTTGAAGGATCATCAAAGTATTTCTCCATCAACGAATCATCATAATCAGCCACCGCTTCCAGCATCTTATCTCTCCACTCCTGAGCTTCATCTACCAGCTCAGCAGGAATTTCTTCCACTGAATAGTCAGCACCCATTGTTTCATCATGCCAGTAGATAGCCTTCATGGTGATCAGGTCTACCAGACCTTTGAACTTCTCTTCCGCACCGATCGGAATAGCGATCGCACAGGGATTAGCTCCCAGTACATCTTTCATCTGTCGGAGCACTTCATAATAGTCAGCTCCCGAACGGTCCATCTTATTTACATAACCGATACGGGGAACATTATATTTATCAGCCTGACGCCATACGGTTTCAGACTGAGGCTCTACTCCACCTACCGCACAATACGTTACTATCGCACCATCCAGGATACGAAGTGAACGTTCTACCTCCACTGTAAAGTCAACGTGCCCCGGAGTATCAATAAGATTGATCTTATAGGCATCGCCCTTATAGTTCCAATGGGTAGTAGTAGCAGCAGAAGTAATAGTAATACCACGTTCCTGCTCCTGTTCCATCCAGTCCATAGTAGCACCACCATCGTGTACTTCACCGATCTTGTGGGTCAGCCCTGTATAAAACAGAATACGTTCTGAAGTAGTAGTTTTTCCGGCATCAATGTGAGCCATGATACCGATATTGCGGGTCAAATGTAAATCTTTCTTTGCCATTTTTAATTCCTTTACTCTTTAATGATTGTGTGTTTAGTATTAGAATCTAAAATGAGCAAATGCACGGTTCGCTTCAGCCATTCTGTGTATATTCTCTTTACGTTTATATGCACCACCCTGTTTGTTGAAAGCATCCATGATCTCAGCAGCCAGTTTATCAGCCATTGATTTACCCCCTCTTTTGCGGGCAAAAAGGATCAGGTTCTTCATCGAAATGGATTCTTTACGTTCTGCACAGATCTCAGTAGGTACCTGGAATGTAGCACCTCCCACACGGCGGGATTTAACCTCTACCTGAGGAGTTACATTATCCAACGCTTTTTTCCAGATTTCAAGAGCAGTTTTTTCCTCGTTGGGAAGTTTAGCTTTTACAGTCTCTAAAGCTGCATAAAAGATTTCATACGAAGTATTCTTTTTACCATCATACATAAGATGGTTTACAAACTTTGAAACCTTCTGATCGTTAAATACGGGATCCGGAAGGATCACCCGTTTTTTCGGTTTTGCTTTTCTCATTTTCTCATTTGTTTGAAAATAAATTTTTGTTTGGGTTGCCATCATGTCTTCAATACCCCCGCCGGGCTATTTACTCAACCTTTTTAGCTATTCCAACAAACGTAAATAATTTGTTTTTTCTGATTAATCCTGTTTCAGATTATTTTTTCTTTGCAGGAGCTGCCTGTCCCGGTTTAGGACGTTTAGCACCATATTTCGAACGACGCTGAGTACGACCCGCTACGCCGGCAGTATCCAGAGTACCACGAACGATATGATAACGTACCCCCGGAAGGTCTTTTACACGACCACCACGTACCAGTACGATTGAGTGCTCCTGCAGGTTATGACCTTCACCCGGAATATAAGAGTTCACCTCTTTCTGGTTAGTCAAACGTACACGAGCAACTTTGCGCATAGCTGAGTTCGGTTTTTTAGGAGTAGTAGCATACACTCTCACACATACTCCACGTCTTTGAGGACATGAATCAAGTGCAGGAGATTTACTCTTTTCAACCAAAACAGCTCTTCCTTTTCTTACTAATTGCTGAATTGTAGGCATC
>JAJQBG010000280.1 GCA_021203405.1 Bacteroides sp. | reverse complement strand
AAGTAATATTTTGCCGTTTTTCTCAAGATTTAAATAGCATATTAATCGGTTATCTCCATCAAAACTTAACTTTTTAACAAAAAACAAACCGATGGAACAGAATTTTTGGCGTATCTTTGCTCCGTGTTAAGTTAATAAATTGATTAAGGTCGATTTTTGACTGTTTTGAATCGGGAGGTATGGGGGTACTTCCCGATTCTTTTTTATACCCCCGGATAAAAAACCACCCCAGGAACAGGCTCTCTTATAACATTTTGATAACTTTGTATGTTGTCAGTAAAGTACTATATTTATTAAATCATGAAACATACTGCTTATTATATATGGATCACTCTTCTGATCTCTCTCACCGGATGCAGATCCCTGGATCAGAATACCCGCACCTTTCTGGGTATACAGACAGGCTCCATGATAGGAAATGTAGCAGGCGCTATTATCGGAGACCAGATCGGAGGATACACCGGTTCTGCCATTGGTTCCGTACTGGGTACAGCCGGTGGAGCAGTAGCCGGTGCAGTGATTACAGCTCCCAGACCCGAACGGGAAAAAGTACGTATCTCTTCTGCTCCCGCACCCTATCTTTTCATTGATGATATTTTTCTGAACGATCAGAACGGGAACAATAGAATTGATGCAGGTGAGAAGTGTCAGCTAACCTTTATTATAAAAAACGAAGGAGAAAGAGATGCTTACGATGTAACCCCACAGCTGAAAGTAGTGAAAGGAGGCAAATACCTCACCCTTTCCGATCCCGTCATTATACGGAAGATCTCTCCGGGAGAGGCCATGCAATATACAGTAGCTGTAAATGCCTCTCATAAATTAAAGACAGGAGAAGCAGGATTCCGGATCGAAGTTAAAGAAAAGAACGGGTATAACATACCCGGAGAAGAATTCATCATACTAACTCAACGCTGAAATTATTCATCCAGCCGGGTCTCCCCCTCCACAAACTCTTCCAGGAAGAGATTCTCCCCATCAAATACCGCATACGAGAAATAGGTGATCCAGTCTCCAAGAATAGTCATGCGAGAAGTACGGCACAACATCAGGTCGAGCATAATATGCCTGTGCCCGTATATAAAATAATTGATCGTAGGATGAGTCTTCAGATACTCTTTACTATAGAGAACCAGGAACTCTTTATCCTCTCCCATATAATCAGGCTCCTTTCCGGCCACTCTTTTCATCCGGCTACGCTTTGCCCAACTAAGACCCAATTCCATACTCCAGCGGGGATGCAGAGCCGAAAAAAGCCGTTGCAAAGTAGCACTGTGGAACATACTACGCAAAAAGCGGAATTTCGGGTCCGGATCGCCCAGCCCATCTCCATGAGCCAGATAGAACTCTTTTCCGTAGATCTCCGTTGTTAAAGGCTCCCGGTGAAGGATCAGTCCGCACTCCTTACGCAAATAATCCCCACACCAGATATCGTGGTTACCGATAAAAAAATGGATCTCCACTCCCATATCGGTAAGTTCGGAAAGCTTACCCAGGAAACGGGTATATCCTTTAGGGACCACATGCTTAAACTCATACCAGAAATCAAACATATCTCCCAACAGATAGATTGCTCCGGCATTGTTCTTAACACTATCCAGAAAATTAACCAACCGTCGTTCCTGAGTACGTCCGTGATCAATGGCCCTGGAGCCCAAATGTGCATCCGAAAGAAAATATACCTTTTTCATGGTACTCTGTTTTTCCCCATCCGGAGATTATTCTATCTGATCAAAGAAATCCAAGATCCAGTTTAGCCTCTTCGCTCATCATATCTTTATTCCACTCAGGCTCAAAAACCAGATTAACAGTTGCCTGCTTTACCCCATCCAGTGTTTCCACCTTCTGCCGGACATCCTCCATAATAAAATCGGCAGCCGGACAATTCGGAGCAGTAAGGGTCATATCAATAGTTACCTCGTTCTCATCGCCGACCTCTATTTTGTAGATCAGTCCAAGGTCGTATATATTAACAGGGATCTCAGGATCAAAAACTGTCCGGAGTCTCTCCACTATTTTCTCTTCCAATTCAAATTTTGTCATACCGGGATGTTTTTACAAAGATACATAAAAAAGTCATAAAATGCGTCCTTCGTCAGCGTAACTATAATATTTGCTGCCACAGACAATAACATGATCCAGCAGGGGGATGTTCAGGATTTTTCCTGCCTCTTTGATCTTCTCCGTCACCGTATCATCCGCCGCACTGGGTCTGCAGATCTCCGAAGGATGGTTGTGACAAAGGATCAGGGAAGAAGCACGCCGCAGGATCGTCTCCCGGAAGATGCAGCGCAGATCCACTGAAGTCTCATTAAAACCGCCGGAACTGATCCGTACTTTATCAATGATCCCGCTTCCCTGGCTTAGTAACAGTACCCAGCACTCTTCAACCAGCAGATCTGCCATCAAAGGATAGAAATGATTATACACTGCCAGCGAAGAATCAATCTTTTTCACCTCTTCCTGCTTCTCCTGGGTTCTTCTCCATCCCAGTTCGGAAGAAGCCATAATAGACAAAGCCTTTGCTTCCCCTACACCCTTAAAGGTACAGAGTTCTTCCAAAGATAATTTACCCAGATTACCCAGATTATTATTGCAGGAAGCCAGGATACGCCGCATAAGTTCTACCGCACTCTCTTCCCGGTCCCCCGAGCCAATTAAAATAGCCAGTAATTCTGCATTGGTTAAAGCCCCGGCTCCGCGGGAGATCATTTTTTCACGGGGACGTTCCTCTTCCGCCCACTGATGGATCGCCGTTTTCTTCATAGTAGATTTCATTTTAGAGATTCAGGCGCAAATCTACAAAAACAGTTCTCACCGGCAAAAAAAGAAGAGAAAAATTAAGGTCCTACTCCTGTTTTTGAGGGAGTACACAATACTTCCACCACGCCACCCAGAAGCCACTTCCATACCCGGTCAGTTGTATAAAAGCAGTAGCCACCGAATAAACTCCGATGGACAGGCTCCTGTTGCGTACAGCAGAATCTGTAAAGATGATCAGTACAAATAACAAAACAGGTAAAAGTGCATAGATACAGAACAAAGAGGCGATCAGTAAAAGAACGATCCCTAGGGTAAAAACAGCAGGAAGCAGATGGACAAGTTTCAAAGTCCCCGGATGTTTTTTATACAAATATATCCGTGCCTTCCCGAAACTATATACCTGCCTGAAGAATTGCCCGAAAGTAGAACGGCGCTTATGGTATACCCACGCCCGGGGAAACAACCGGCAACTATAACCCACTTTGTGAACCCGGGTACTCAGGTCAATATCCTCTCCCACCCGCATCTCTGAAAATCCCCCTAAAGCTTCATAAACAGATTTGCGCACCCCCATATTAAAACTCCTGGGAAAATATTTCGCCACCCGCTTTTTTCCTCCCCGGATACCACCCGTGGTAAAGAAAGAGGTCATGGAATAGTTAATGGCCTTTTGCAACGTAGTAAAAGACTCATCCGCCCTGTCCGGCCCCCCGAACACATCCGAAGGTTCCCGCTCCAGTTCCTGCTCCACCTCTTCAAAATACCCGGGAGGAAGGATACAATCCGAATCCAGAATGATCATGTACGCTCCGTTACTTCGCTCTACCCCATAATTACGGGTCTGTCCCGGTCCGGAATTCCTCTTTACGAAATAGTGAATATCCAGTACGCCGGCATATCTTTCCACCACCTCCTTACAGGGAACAGATGAACCATCCTCCACCACTATGACTTCAAAATTCTTATAACGCTGGCAGGTAAGACTCTCCAGAAGATCATTCACCTCTTCTGGGCGGTTGTAAACAGGAATGATAACAGAGTAGAACATAGTTTTCAGGCAGATCACAACAGGTTGAAAAATAAAAAAGGTGTGTTGTGTCTGTAACACTCCACACCCTTTATCTATCTATTTAGTGTTTACGCTTTTACACGTCCCACGTACGATCCGTCACGCGTATCAATTTCGATCGTTTCCCCTTCATTAATAAAAAGAGGCACACGTACAGTAGCACCCGTCTCTACAGTAGCCAGCTTAGTCGCATTAGTTGCTGTATCCCCTTTGAGTCCCGGTTCCGTATAAGTGATCTGCAAAGTTACTTTGATAGGAAGCTCCCCGTAAAGAACTGTTTCCGATTCGGCGTGCGTTACCACATCGATCACCTCTCCCTCCTTCAGGAATTCAACTCCGGTGATCAGGTCTTTCTGAATAGAGATCTGTTCAAAAGTCTCCTGATTCATAAAGTTATACCCCATATCATCCTGGTAAAGATACTGATAAGGACGACGTTCAATACGAACCTCATCAATTTTCACCCCTGCATTGAATGTTTTTTCCAGTGTACGTCCTGTAGTTACACTTTTCATTTTAGTCCGCACAAAGGCTGCTCCTTTTCCCGGTTTTACATGCAGGAATTCTGTGATGAAATAGTAGTGTCCATCCAGATCTATACACATCCCGTTCTTGATATCTGCTGTAGTAGCCATAATGTTTTTATATTAAATTATAATCTTCCGTTCTTGCTCTTATAAAAAGAGGATTTCGGATGCAAAAGTAATCTAAATCAATATAAAACACAAAATCTTTTAGCTAAAATAGAGCGAACCCTTGGTTAATTTTAAAAAAGTATCTATTTTTGCAGCCCGATTAC
>JAJQBG010000265.1 GCA_021203405.1 Bacteroides sp. | reverse complement strand
GATATAGGCGATAGAAGTTTATAATTATTTTAATTTTTTATTTCATGAAAATGACCTTTATAACTAAAAATAGTTCGGATGCTGCATCTCCTGAACCTGTAAGGAGGGTGATGCAATTCTCAGCGATGCTCCTTTTTTCCTTAGTTTCAGCCTCTATATTCAGGCACAGAATAAGGTGATTAAGGGTACGGTAACCGACGAACTGGGAGAACCTATTATGGGTGCCAATGTAACTGTTGTGGGGAATCAGAGCCTGGGTTCCATCACAGATATTAATGGACAATACAGCCTGCAGACCCCTGAAAAGAACCTGGTGTTGAAATTCTCTTTTGTGGGCTACCAACCGAAAATGGTCAATGTAGCCGGTAGTAGAACTGTGGTGAATGTTCAGCTGGAAGAAGACGCTGTTCTCCTGGAACAAACCGTAGTCGTAGCGATGGACCTGCGCCGTGACGAAAAGTCCCTGGCTACGGCTTATCAGAAGGTAGATACCGAGGGCATGACCGAGACCCGTGATGCTAATTTCCTGAATATGCTGTCCGGTAAGGTGGCCGGTTTGCAGGTAATTTCCAACGGCCCTGCCGGCTCCGCCTCCGTGGTGATCCGTGGGATGAACTCCATCAGCGGTAACAACCAGCCGTTGTATGTAATCGACGGTGTACCCATCATCAATGAGTTTAATACGGGGGAGACCACCCTGGATTATGGTAACCCGGCCAGTAGTATCAATCCCGACGATATAGAGAGCATGGTAGTACTGAAAGGCGCCAATGCTTCTGCCTTGTATGGTTCGGACGCTGCCAATGGTGCCATTATCATTACCACCAAAAAAGCTTCGGCAAAAAGAGGGTTAGGGGTTACCTATTCAACCAACCTGCAATTCTCCAAACTGGCTGAGTATCCTATCTACCAGAATGTCTATGGTTCCGGCGAAGGAGGAGGCGGATTGAAAAAAGAGGGTTTCAACTATATCAACAATAACCAGTTCGCTTTCGACCCCACCTTAGCGTATGGTATGCCCCGCCTGGCTATCCAGAATCAGCGTAGCTGGGGACTCCCGATGATCGGTTTTGATGTGATCGGCCGTAACGGTGAGTTGAAACAGTATGTACCTACCAATTCCTTTATTGACCTCTATAATACTTCCCATGCCTGGACCAACTCCGTTTCCATAGAAAAGAACAGCGAGTTTGCCTCTGTGTGTTTCTCTTACACCAATCTCACCAGTAACGATGTAATGATGAAACAGAACGAGATCAGTCGCAACATTATAAACCTGCGTTCTACCATGAAACCGGCCCGGTACCTGAGTATCGATTTTGGCGTTCGCTACACCTACGAAAAGGCCGATAACCGTAACTCCAGGAACAGTTCCAAAGCCAATCCGCTCTACTCCGCCGCATGGATGCCCCGTGACCTCAGTATCCCGGAAATGACCCCCTGGAAAACTCCCAGCGGAGAGTTGGCCGGTTACAACGGAGGCGGTTTTGTGAATCCGATGTGGACCCTGAACGAGATCTCCAACCAGGATAAAAAAGACTGGCTACTGGCGGATGTTACTCTGAATTTTCAGTTGACAAAGGATTTAAAACTCAGGTTGAAAGGGAGTATGGACTACAATGCCGGACAAGGCTGGACCTTTATCAATATGTACGACCCCAGTCTTTCGGGCAACGACGGTGAGTATTCCGAATTCTCCGAGACCTATAAGAACATGATCTATGAAGCCATGCTTTCCTATAATAAGCGTTGGAAAGATATCAACATTTCGGCCAGTGTAGGAGCAAACTCACAGGATTATACCCGTAAAAAACAGAACTCGAAAATAGAAACCCTGTTGATGCCCGACGAAAAGAGCCTGAACAACAACGGGGTAACCGCCAGAACCTGGCAGGATTATAACGCCAAGAAAAAACAGGCTGTGTTTGGTACGGGTAGTATCGGTTACAGGGATCTTATTTACCTTGATCTGACCGGCCGTAACGACTGGACTTCCACCCTGCCGGCCAATAACCGTTCCTATTTTTACTCTTCGGTAGGAGCCAGTTTTATTGTGACGGAAGCCATTAAGACCATTCCGAAAAGTATTCTTTCGTTCGGTAAACTCAGGGCCTCGTATGCACAGGTAGGAAATGATACCGGTTTCGACCAGTTGTATGACGGATTATCCTACGGCTCCTTATTCCTGGGTAATATGCCCTGGTATCAAGGCGATAACAAAAAGATGAATCCGGCACTAAAACCGGAAAGCACCTCCTCTTTTGAGGCCGGTACCGACTTGAAGTTCTGGAACAACCGCATTTCCCTGGATTTCACTTACTATACCAAAACCACCAAAGACCAGATCCTGAGTTCCCAGGTATCCAAAGTGAGCGGATATACACAAGGTGTATTCAACGCCGGTAAGGTAAAGAACTGGGGTACCGAACTCAGTGTGGGTATCACTCCCGTCAAATTAAAAGATTTTCAATGGGATCTTAACCTGAACTGGTCCAAAAACCATTCAAAAGTTCTGGAACTCCCCGATGGCGTAGACCGTATCCAGCTCGCCTCGTCAGAAGGTACTGTACAGTTCTATATTGAAAAAGGACGTTCACTGGGTACCTTATATGCCAAAATGGCCAAGAGAGATGAAGACGGGAATATATTGGTGGATCGGGAAGGAAGACCCCTGAACGAAGCAGACCAGTTCCTGGCAGACGTCTCTCCCAAGTGGATCGGTGGGGTACGCAACAGTTTTCGCTATAAGGGAGTATCCGCTTCCGTATTACTCGATTTCAGAAAAGGGGGAAAGCTCTGGTCAGCTACCGTACACCAGGGTACGCGTGACGGACAAACCATTGCTTCCCTCGAAGGACGCGACGACTACCTGTTCAGTTACCTGATCCTGGGTGAGAACGGCGAAGAACGCATGGGATTCCTGCAACCTAATTATACCAATAATCCCAATGCTACCCAGAATGCGAACGGTGATACAGGAGTGTTGGTTCCTTATGGCGACCGTTTCCGTCCCAAAGGGGTACAGGCTCCCAATAGTGTATACGACGGTAGCGTAACCCTGTTGGCGGGACAGAGAAATATGGCATGGCTGAACCTGGCTAATTACTGGATGAATACCGATGCCAATGCACACTACTACCTGTATGATACCTCTTTTATTAAACTCAAAGAGATATCTGTCGGGTATGACCTGCCCAGGAACTTCCTGAGAAATCAACTGAAAGGAGTATTCCAATCCATGAAGGTCTCCTTTGTAGGCCGTAACGTAGCCATTCTCCACCGGAATACCCCGAAAGGCCTTGACCCTGAAGCCTCCTCTTCGCTGGGTATCGTTCAGGGCTTTGAAAAGGGCTTTAACCTGCCCACTTCGACTTATGGATTTGATATTAAAGTAACCTTCTAATTAACAGAACAATGAAGAAAATACTATATTTATTACTATGCGTATCACTGGCAGGGATCAATCATTCCTGTACGGACGATTTTGATGATACCAATAAGAACCCCAATAAGATATACGACGCACGGCCTGAGTATGTTTTTCCGGGAGTAGTCTATAAATCCATGAATGCCCAGAGCAGAATGAATTACAGGCTTCTGACTGTTTTTTCTAACTATATTAACAACTGGGTGGAGCAGAAAGATACGGAAGATATGAGTAGTTACTTTGAGGATCTCTATGTGAAATCGCTCAAGGACCTGAGAATGCTCGAAGAGGACTATGTCGGTAAAGAAGGCTTTGAGAATGTGGGTAATATCCTGATGACCTGGAAAGCCTACATGTATTATTACATGGTATCTTCCTGGGGCGGCATTCCCATGTCTGAAGCCACTCCTCCCAAAATTCCTATCCAGCCGGGTTACAAATACGATAACGAAGAAGATATTTATGCCACTATTTTAGATATCCTGGATACAGCGGTAGAGACTTTCGATACCAACGGCGACCAGCTGGTGAACGACCCGCTTTTCCGCGACAGCAATGGCAGAAGCGATATAGCCAAATGGCGTAAGTTTGCCAACTCCCTCCGGCTGAACATTGCCCTGACCATCCAGAACATGGATCGTGCATTGGCCGAAACCCATATCAGAAAGGCCCTTACCGGAGGTAATGAGAACTATCTGATCGCTTCGGTAGAGGATATCGCCGGTTTCAGGTACGGTACGGATATCAATACGGATGCCTCTTTCTATTACAGGGATTTCCTCAACCAGATGGATGCAGGGACCAATACCAACTGGACTGTATATCCTGCTATGGGGCACAATTTCTTCCTCTATATGAAATCCTATAACGACCCCCGTCTTTCTAAATTTGTGGAACCTGCAGAAGGCGATCAGATGGCTATCATCAATAATGATACCCTGACCCGTGTCAATCCCATTGACCCGAACCTGAGAGACTCTGTTATCGTACGGTACGGACTCCCCTTTGTACCGCGCAGAGGAGGTAAGATCGAGCCGGCCGGCTGGATAGTGGGTACAGACCCGAACAGTCCTACCGGAGAAAGATACAGAAGTCCTTACAGCGATATTGTGATCGGCCGTAACGAATGTTTTGTAAACCGTGACTACATCAAGGCAGATGCCGAAGTGGTATTGCTCAACTGGGCGGAAGTTTGCTTTATGAAAGCCGAAGTAGCCATTAAATTCCCGGGCATTGTAAGCGGAAGAGCACAGCAATATTATGAAGAGGGGATAAGGGCCTCCATGAAGCAATACGGGGTAAGCGATCCCGAAATTGCCGCCTATATGGAGATCCCGGGTGTGAAATGGGATACCGATGGTGACGGATGCTGGGAATACCGTCATTTTTACAAAGCTGATATCAAAGGCAAAGGCGGGGATGCAAACCACCTGGAACAGATATACAAGCAATGGTATATTGCAGACTTTTTCAACGGACATGCCGGATGGACCCTGGAACGCAGAACCCGTGCGGTAAATTTCCCGCCTCACTTTTATAACGGCTCTGTCTCCACCGAAGGTAGTAACGGTATCTGCGATTATATGCAGGAGCGGCTTCTTTATCCGGTGGACGAGCAGATCTACAATACGGCTGCTTACCACCAGGCTATCCTGGATCTCCAGGCAAAATCCCCGGCACCGAATCCGTCCCGTGGGGGTGATAACTTCTTTACTTTGTTACAAATTGCCGCGCAACAACCCGATGGAGGCGATCTTTCCAAATGGATGGGCGGAGAGATCATCTACGACGGCGGATTTATCCGGAACTGGTACGGTAAGACCCTGGAAGAGGTCCTGGCAGCTACGGGAGGTACAAGCGAGGACGATCTGACTGACCTCATTCGGTATGAGCTGATGTCGGTGCGTTCCACCTATGATCCCGAAACCGGAACACTCTATGTCTATGACCCGGAAACGGGAACCTATATACCCAAAGATCAAGAATCAATTTAAAACGATACGACTATGAAATTGTATAAAAAAATAGCACTATTTACCCTGGGGGTGGTTCTTTTCGGTTCCTGCGCTAAAGACGAAGGCCCCAGTGTGGATGATAACTTCCTGAATTTTGAAATACCGGAAGTAGCCGTTACCGACGATTTTCCGGTGGGCGTTTATTACCTGAATCCCGGGACCGGTGGGCAGGATGCCAACAGGTACAAACGGTTATACGATCCCTATGACCTGGATGATAAGAAAATAGGCCCCTACCTCGACCTTGAGTTTGGTAATTATGGGATCAATCAGGATGTCAACCAGACAACGGACCAGATGGTAGAGATCATTCAGCAACATGTGGACTGGTGTATTGACAGAGGAGTAGACCTCCTCATCCTGCCGGCTTTACGGGCAGAGAAAAATAAAATTGCTCCCGAGTGTTACAACGGTGATTACCGGTTCTATGACCTGGTCAGAGGTGTTAACTCCAGTGTCGTCAATGGAAGCGGCAAAAGCGTCAATATGAAGACATTGAAGTTTGTTGCTACCGTTAATATGGAAGATCCTATTACAAAAGACAGCTGGGAAACCTACCATCCTGACGGAACACTGACCGGTGATAAAACAAAAACTCTCAGCAACACAGTTCTTCTGGAAGATAACGACGACCTGGTGGCTTTGGTGGACGGAAAGACCTATAGCCGTACCGATATGTTCAACGAGTTCTTTAAAACCATATCCGGGTTCTTTAAGGATGAACACTATTTCCGGGTCAATGGAAAACCACTGGTGGTACTACAGAATCCGCATAAGCTGTACTCCAAAGATTGTAAGGCATTTTATGAGGCTATCCGTCGGGCTGTTAAGGAGTATTCCGGTGAAGACATGCACCTGGTAGCCCAGCAGGATGCCTGGGCACCTCCTGCCCGTTTCGAAGTTTTCTATAAAAATGCGGTAGACGCTGTCACCCATAAAAATATGTATAATCAGGGAACCTGGGACCGCTCGTTGTTCTATCCGCAGGCTATCTACCTCAACTGGGAATATTCGCGTGAGTACTTCAGGGATAACTGGAACGGGACCGACTATATACCAACAGGTGCAGTTGCATTTAATGGCTATGTAGATAACGGTAACTATGACAAACCCATCGTAGATTTTGATGGAGATACCTTCCGTACCATGTGTCAGGTGATGAAGAACCAGGCCGGTAAAGACCGGATCGTATTTATTGATTCCTTTAACCAGATCCAGTATTCCAGTTTCCTCGAACCCACGAAGAAAGAGTATGGGAGCGGCTTCGGGACCCTGTTCCTGAATATTGTCAAAGAACAATTTCATAGATAAGCATAGGTTCGATAGGTAATTAGCAGAGGAGGTGTCCGGAACCCCAGAACAACCTACTAACGATACGGATGTCTCCTCTTTTTAAGGGATCAGACAAACAAAGAAAAAACGAAAGTATCTGAATAGTAATAGGTATTACGATAGATTAAACAGAAGAAGAAACCATGAAAAAATTCTCTCTCTTTATACTGCTTGGTATAGGTATCTCCCTGTTAACGGCAGTATATGCACAACCCCATACGTGGCAAAACAATTTTTCGGAGCAGGATGAGGTACTGAAAGTGGTAGGCCGGGGCGATTGCTACCTCTCGGACGGTGTTCTCCGTTCCAGATCAGCCTACGCTCTTTTTGGCGACCCCCAGTGGAAAAATTATTCCGTTTCCTTTAAAGCAAGGGCTCCCCGGGAGGCCGAACGGGTACAGATCTGGGCCGGCTTCCGTGCTTACAACTGTTTTGACCGCTATGTGGTAGGCATCAAAGGTGGTTTACAGGATGACCTCTACCTGATGCGCCTGGGCTACATGGGAACAGACGAGTTCCTGGGCGTTCGTCCTTTGGGCTTTCATCCCGTGCCCGGTGAGTGGTACCGATTAAAAGTAGAAGTGTGCGGTAACCGTATCCGGGTCTTCGCCAACGATGAGACACTGCCTCATATAGACCTCATAGATAAGAACAGCGACCTGGCTCCGACAGGCCAGGTAACACTGGGCGGCGGATGGATCGAAACAGAGTTCGCCGATCTGGTTATTACTCCCCTGGACGAAACAGCGTTGAACGATGTACAAGCAGAAGAGTATATCAAAAAGATCACTCCCGAAGAAAAAGAGAAGAGGCGCCGGCTGGAAAGAGCATCCTATACAGGCATTACAGTCGGAACTTTATCACAGAGCCGTGCGGACGTTTCTCTGGATGGTGACTGGCTCTTTATGCCCGATTATCAGATGAATGATAGAGAGAAAGCCGTTTCTCCGGCCACAAATGATCAGGAGTGGCACGTGATGAATGTACCCGATTTCTGGACCCCTATCCACATCTGGTTGCACGGCGAGACCATGCCTTCCCCGAACGGCCATCAACCCAAAGGAGTTTCAGACACCTACTACCAACAGGAAACAGACCGTTGTGAAGAATATACATTCGATTACAGAAAGGTAAAGAGTGCCTGGTACCGCCAGTGGGTAGATCTCCCGGCAGGTATTGAAGGCAAAAATATGACTCTCACTTTCGATGCCGTATCCAAAGCGGCCGAGGTTTATATAAACGGTCAGCTCGCAGCTTCCCATGTGGGTATGTTCGGCGAGTTCCAGGCAGACGGGAGTAAACTATTTAAACCGGGCAGGAATCTGGTGGTGGTAAAAGTGGCCCGTACCCTCGACAACTCGACCAGTGCCGACGACCTCAATACCACCATTGACTTCTATTACTCATCGGTCCGGGACGACGATACGGTGCATAATATGAACACCCCCCTGACCAACAATGTCCTGAAAGAGATCGCCCACGGTTTCTACGGTGACAACCCTGCCGGGATCTGGCAGCCGGTGAAACTCACCATCACCGATCCCGTAAAAGTAGAAGATGTCTTTATCAAGCCTGCCTTAAACGGAGCTACCTTCGATGTAACCGTTAAGAACCACGCAGGAAAGAAACAGGGCTTCAACCTCTATACCGACATTGTGGACAAAGAGACCGGTGCTCTGCTCTATACCGCCCTCTCCCTGCCCAAACTAACCCTGAACAGTGGAGAAGAGAAGCTATTTACCTACCAGGTAGACGGACTTACGCCCCGGCTTTGGACCCCACAACACCCCAACCTCTACGATTTCAAATTCCGGCTGGTCACAGACAAAGGAACAGAATTCGACCGGGAGGTAGTAACCTCCGGCTTCCGTACCTTCGAAGTAAAAGAGGGACTCTTTTGGCTCAACGGCCACCGCTACTGGCTGCGGGGTGGTAACCATACCCCTTTTGCTCTCGCCCCCAATGACCTGCAATTGGCTAACACCTTTTATCAGTTAATGAAAGCGGGTAATATCGATGTGACCCGCACCCATACCACTCCTTACAATAAACTGTGGATGAATGCCGCTGATGTGAACGGGGTCGGTATCAGCTTCGAAGGTACCTGGTCCTGGCTGATGATTCACGATTCGATGCCTGATATGCAGCTGATCGAGATGTGGAAAGAGGAGTTCCTGCGATTGCTGAAAAAATACCGTAACCACCCCTCCCTGCTTTTCTGGACCGTGAACAATGAGATGAAATTCTACGACAACGATAGCAGCGTGGAGCGTGCCAAGGTGAAATTCAGGATCATTTCCGATGTGGTGAAAGAGATGCGTAAGGTAGATCCTACCCGCCCTATCTGTTTCGATTCCAACTACCAGGCTAAAGGAAAAGCGCAGAAGTTTGGAACCGATTTCATGGCCACGATGGACGATGGCGATATCGACGACGTACATGGTTACTACAACTGGTATGACTTTTCGGTCTTCCGTTTTTTCAACGGTGAGTTCCAGAAGAACTTTAAAACTCCGGGCCGTCCGCTCATCAGCCAGGAGATGTCGACCGGCTATCCCAATAACGAGACCGGACATCCCACCCGTTCTTACCAGCTTATTCACCAGAACCCGCAATCCCTGATCGGCTATGAGTGCTATGATTTCTCGGATCCCCGCTCTTTTCTTCAGGTACAGTCATTTATTACCGGCGAACTGGCCGAAACCCTCCGCCGTACCAATGACCAGGGCTCGGGTATCCTGCATTTTGCCCTGCTCACCTGGTTCCGGGAAGTCTATGATCACCAGAAGATAGAACCCTATCCCACTTATTACGCCCTCAAACGAGCTTTACAGCCCGTACTGGTAAGTGCCGAATTGTGGGGCCGTAACCTGTATGCCGGCGAAAAACTGACCAACCGTATCTATATAGTCAATGACCGCGAAGATGGTACAGACCTGCAACCCACCCTGCTACGCTGGGAGTTCCGGGATGAAACAGGCCGGAAGCTCGCTTCGGGCATGGAAGAGATTCTGGCCGTGAAACATTACAGCCATTCCTATATAGAACCCACCATTCAGCTACCCGCTTTTCTGCCCGCAGAAAAGGTAAAAGCTAAACTGGTGCTGAAACTCACGGAGAACGGTCTGCCCGTATCAGAGAACGAATACAACCTGTTGCTGGCACAAAGATCCTGGAATGCCGGGAAGGTCCATGCAGACAAAAAGATCGTACTACTCGATAAAGACGGAATAAAAGAGACCCTGGATTTCCTGAAGGTGAACTACCGGCCCGTCTCTACCGTCAAAGAGTTATTGGATCCCGCACTCAAAGCGGATCTGTGCATCATCTCCGGACTGACAGACTGTACGGACCAGGAGAAAGAACAGATCCGTGATTACCAGGCCCAAGGGGGACGGTTGCTGCTGCTTAACAGCAAAGAGGCGGCAAAAAAGATCTATCCCGAACACATTACCGGCTGGATCATTCCCACCGAAGGCGATATCGTCTTTATGGAACGGGACGATGCACCGGTATTTACAGACCTGGATGTACTGGAGCTCCGCTATTTCAATAACAACAAGCGCGAGATCCCTACCGCCTGCAACGCTACCCTCACGGTCAACCGCAACGAGAACCTGACAGAACTGGCCGGACAGATGAAGATCCATGCCTATATTGACAGCGGAGCACCCGAAGACCGTATAGACCGCATCCGGTCCATGCGGGGTTTTACCCTGGTTCAGATCAACCACGGCAAAGGCAAAGCCCTGGTCTCTACCCTTTGCACTGAAAAAGCAATGACCGACCCGGTTGCCGGTAAGCTGTTGGTCAATATGATCAACCAGTAAGAAAAACATACCAAACTCAATAAAAACATCATGAATAAGAGTAAAACAATCATCCTATGGGCTGCTCTTGCACTTTCTGGAGTCTCTTGCCAGCAAAAGCAACCTGCTTCCGATAAAACTCCGGTTGATTATGTCAATCCCTATATCGGTAACATCAGCCACCTGTTAGTGCCCACCTATCCTACGGTGCATCTGCCTAACAGTATGCTTCGGGTATATCCCGAGCGGGAAGACTATACCACCGACCAGATCAGCGGACTGCCCGTGATCGTAACCAGTCACCGGGGAAGTTCGGCGTTCAACATCAGTCCGGTAACAGGTTCTGAAACCGACCTCGAACCCATCCGGAAGTATGCCTACGACCTGGAAAAGATCACACCCTACCGCTATTCGGTCTATCTGCCCGACGACCGGATCGAGGTAGATTATGCCCCTTCCCATCAATCAGGTATCTACCGGTTCACTTTCGAAAAGCAGGGCGATCATTTTATCGTGGTCAATACCCGTAACGGCGAACTCTCTATGTAGGAGAACGGCGTGCTCTCCGGTTACCAGATCATTCAGGAAGGGCCTACGAAAGTCTATCTTTACTTAGAGACAGAACAGGTACCGGTAGCCACCAACCCGGTGAAAGGCAACGCTGCGGTGGCATTGAAATTCAGGGAAAACCACATCGCCCTTCGCTACGGGGTATCCTTTATCAGCAGCGAACAGGCCCGGGAGAACCTGGAACGCGAGATCAGGACCTATAGTGTAGACCAGGTGGCTCAGATCGGACGCAAGATCTGGAACGAGACACTCAGTAAGATTAAGGTAGAGGGAGACGATGAGAATGCCAAAACCGTATTTTATACCTCGCTGTACCGTGCCTACGAACGCATGATCAAACTCTCCGAAGATGGCCGGTACTACAGCGGCAGCGACCAGGAGATCCACAACGATGCCGGTATCCCTTTTTATAACGACGACTGGATCCGGGATACCTACCGTGCCACCCATCCGTTACGGATCCTGATAGAACCCGATATGGAAGAGGCAATGATCACCTCCTACATCCGCATGGCACAGGAGAGTAAAGAGGGGTGGATGCCTACCTTCCCCGAGGTAACCGGAGATAGCCACCGCATGAACGGTAACCACGCTGTAGCTGTGATCTGGGATGCCTACTCCAAGGGCTTACGGGGATTCGATCTGGAAGCGGCTTACAATGCCTGCCGGGGAGCCATCTGCGATAAATCCCTGCTTCCCTGGGTGAAAGCGCCTAATAGCGAACTGGATGATTTCTACTGGGAAAAAGGATTCTATCCGGCCCTGCATCCGGACGAAAAAGAGTATTGCAGTGCCGTACACCCTTTCGAGAAGAGACAGGCCATCTCCGTCATCCTGGGGAATAGTTACGACAACTGGTGTCTGGCAGAAATAGCAAAGGCTTTGGGAAAAACAGAGGATTATGAGTACTTCCTGAACGCCTCCTATTTCTACCGCAATGTATTTAATCCCGAAACCAAATTCTTCCATCCCAAAGATAGACACGGTAAGTTTATTGAACCTTTCGATTACCGGTATGCCGGTGGGCAGGGGGCCCGGGAGTATTATGGCGAGAACAACGGCTGGATCTATCGCTGGGATGTGCAACACAACATCGCCGACCTGATCCACCTGATGGGAGGCCCCGACGAATTTATCCGGAATCTCAATGACATGTTCCGTACACCCCTGGGAAAAAGCAAATACGCCTTTTATGCACAGATACCCGACCATACCGGTAATGTGGGGCAATTCTCCATGGCTAACGAACCCTGCTTGCATATTCCCTACCTCTACAATTATGCCGGGCAACCCTGGAAAACCCAGCAACGCATCACCAAACTGCTCCGGGAGTGGTTCCGCAACGATCTGATGGGAGTTCCCGGCGATGAGGACGGCGGAGGTATGACCGCATTCGTAGTCTTCTCTTCAATGGGATTCTATCCGGTCACTCCCGGTTCTCCCACTTATAATATCGGAAGTCCGCAGTTTGAAAAGGTGACCCTGAAACTAGGCAATGGTAACACATTCCGGATTATAGCCGAGAATTACGGAGCAGATAATAAATACATCCAGTCGGCCACCCTCAATGGCAAAGAGTGGAATAAACCCTGGTTTGCCCATAGTGATATAATAGAGGGCGCTACCCTGGTACTGGTGATGGGTGATAAACCCAATTACCAGTGGGGAGCCGACCTGGAAATGGTGCCCCCTTCGCTAGATCCGTTGAACTATCAATAACCAAAACTCTCTTAACACTATACTGATTATAGCATGAAAAAATATATCGTAACCCTCTCGTTGCTGGCTGCCGGCCTGGTACTGGCTATGCCGGCCCACTCACAAAGCAAAGAGAAACTTATCTATACCCATACCTTTGCTCCCGGCGAAGGTCTCGTCAACCGTACCGAAAAGGAGTTCAGGAAAGAAATCTGCCTGAACGGTTCCTGGGAATTCCAGCCACAGGCATTACCCGGCAGCTATACCCCGGGTAAAGGGGTAGCCCCCGAACTTACAGGGCCGGATGCCACCTCCTGGAGTAAGACCCCGATAAAGATCCCCTCTCCGTGGAATATCAATGCATTTGCCAACCGGGGTCTGGAAGGTCCCGACCACCGCAACTACCCTTCTTACCCCAAAGAGTGGGAGGAGGTTCGGATGGCCTGGATGCGGCGGAGTGTGACCGTACCCGCCGATTGGTCGGATAAGCAGATCAAATTGTACTTTGAAGCGGTCTCCGGCTATGCCGAAGTCTACGTCAACGATCAAAAAGTGGCGGAGAACTTCGATATCTTCCTTCCTTTTGAAGCCGATATCACAGAGCTGGTTCAACCAGGAGAGACCTTTGAAGTGCGGGTAGGGGTGCGTGACCAGGCCCTCTTTGAAGACAGATCCACTATCGGCCGCCGCATTATCCCTGCCGGTTCCATGTGGGGCTATATGATCCGGGGTATCTGGCAGGATGTCTACCTCCTGGCACTCCCAAAGATACACGTCGAAGATGTTTTTGTAAAACCCCTGGTCTCCAAAAACCTGCTTGAACTCGAAGTAACGATCCAAAATAATACCGCCCGGAAAGAAGAGGTACAGTTGCAGGGAGTGATCCATGAATGGCTCAACCTGGCAGGGACCGATGTAAATTCTGCCCCTGTTCCCGCCTGGGAGTTAGGCAAAAAGACACTCGATGTGACGGCTGCCCGACTGACGGTAGAGGCCGGAGCGAATGGTACCGTTACCTTGCAGATCCCGGTGAACGAAGGGGTGCTCCGTTACTGGACGCCCGATCATCCCAACCTATACTCCCTGCTCCTTTCCCTCCATAAGAAAAAAAGAGACAGTAGATAAGAAATACGAACGCTTCGGCTGGCGGGAATGGACATTTGAGGGCACCCGGCAATGCCTGAACGGAGAGCCCATCCAACTCAAAGGGGACTCCTGGCATTTTATGGGTATTCCACAGTTGACAAGAAGATATGCCTGGGCCTGGTTCACAGCGATCAAGGGAATGAATGGAAATGCTGTCAGACCCCATGCGCAGGTCTATCCCCGCTTTTACCTGGATATGGCAGACGAAATGGGTATCTGTGTACTTAACGAAACCGCCAACTGGGCCAGCGACGGCGGGCCTAAACTCGACTCCGACACGTTCTGGGAAACCTCCAAAGAGCACCTGGCCCGTTTTGTTCTGCGCGACCGCAACCATGCCTCTGTATTTGGCTGGAGTATCAGCAACGAGAATAAACCGGTTATCCTGCATGTATACAACCGTCCCGAACTGATGCCTGCCCAGAAAAAGGCGTGGGAAGAGTGGAGGGATATTGTACAGAAATACGATCCTACCCGTCCGTGGATCTCTGCCGATGGCGAAGACGACGGCGATGGTATACTGCCCACCACCGTAGGACACTACGGAGATATGACCTCCATGAAACGCTGGGTAGAGATCGGTAAACCCTGGGGCATCGGCGAACACAGCATGGCTTACTACGGTACCCCCGAACAGGTTGCCAGATACAACGGCGAGGAGGCTTACGAATCGCAGGAGGGACGCATGAGGGGACTTGCCTACGAATGCTATCACCTGCTGGCTAACCAGCGCAAAATGGGCGCTTCATACGCATCCGTCTTTAATATGGCCTGGTATGGATTGAAGCCGTTGCCCCTGGGTAAAAAGGATCTTACCACGCCTCCTTCCTTAACGGAGGATGGAGTATTCTTCCCCGAATATATAGATATATAGAAGGTGTTCCGGGCGTTCAACCCGAACGGATGGGCCCCTATTGTACCACTTTTAATCCGGGCTACGATCCTTCGCTCCCCCTGTATGACCCCTGGCCGATGTATGATGCTATGCGCGCCGCTAACGGGGGAACAGATGAACCGGCCTGGTCGCCCTGGAGCGAAGAACGGAAACCGGCTGCTCCTACAGGAGAGAAAGCCATACAACCGGTGAAACCCTACCGGGATGTGATTTTCATCGGACAGGAGGATGGAAAATTAAAGCAGATCCTGGATGCACAGGGAGTAGAGTTCTCCCTGAGAACCACTGCACCGCAGCACTCCCTCTATATTATAGACGGTAGTACCCTACCTGGTGAAGCACAGAAAAAAGCCTTGCAACAGGATCTTGCCAAAGGAGCCGATCTCTGGATCTGGGGGATCACCCCCCCCTCAGACACAGGATGCCTACAACCAGCTGTTGCCGTTACCTGTGTCCCTGGAGAAACGGGAAATATCCTCCTTCCTTCCGGTACAAAAATCCTGGATGGCGGGATTACAGAACTCCGACTTCTACTTCTGCGAGATACAGAAGAGTCACGCTTCGGAGTATGGACTCTCGGGCCGGTTGGTTCAGGAAGGAGAGGTGTTGTTAAATGCCTGCCATACAGACTGGCGCAAGTGGAACAAGCGTCCCGAAGAGTTGAAAACAGCTGCGGTATTGCGGAGTGAATACGAAGCCAAAGGAGCTGCACCGGCCTTTGTAAAATACCGGCAGGGAGGTTCCACCTACTATATCAGTACCCTGACTGAGTTTGCCAATTCGGAAAAGGGATTCAACACCCTGGCCGTCATTCTTGAAAATGCAGGCATTCCCTGTCAAAAGAGTGAAGTGAACAGTAACGATGTCTTTTTTATGCGCGACGGGCAAATACAGTTCCCCCTGAGTGCACGGGATCGGTTTGTGGCCGAAGGGGATGGCTATACACTCCATATCTGGGTGTTCAGTCCCCATCTGCTGGTTGGTCTGCTGATCGAACCCAATATGCCTAAACTCACCCTCTATGTAGATACCTGGGAAAGTGCACTGTGGGTGAATGATGGGCCTTTGGAGGCAGCTCAGCAGACCAACCGTAACAGCACTTACAACGAATTGCCGCTACACCAGGGATGGAACAAACTAACTCTAAAGATCGGGAAAGAAGACAGAGGACGCTTTGCCGCTTCGTTCCGGTGCGATAATAACAGCGAGTTCCTGCCTCAACTGAGAGTTTCTTTTATTCAACAATAAGAGCTTTATACCGGCTCTCTTTTAAAAATAGTTTTCATGCGTATTATTAATTTAGTTACAGCGTTTTTCTTCGTTTCAATAGGTATGGCTGCCCAGACCGGAAGTAAAGAGTACAACTCTTACCAGGGTTTGGTAATGGCAGGTTATCAGGGGTGGTTCAACACCCCTGATGACGGTGCCGGCAGGAACTGGCATCATTACAATGGGAAAAACGGTTTTCAGCCCGGCTCCTGTTCCATTGATATGTGGCCTGATGTTTCGGAATACGAAAAGACCTACCGGACCTCCTTTCAACTGGCCGACGGTTCGCCCGCATCTGTATTCAGTTCCTACGACGAATCCATGGTCCGTACCCATTTCCGGTGGATGAAAGAGTATGGCATTGACGGCGTATTTATGCAGCGGTTTATAGGGGAGATCAGGAATAATAGCGGGAAACACCACTTTAATACCGTACTCACCTCGGCCATGCGGGCAGCCAATGCCAACGATAGAGCTATCTGTGTAATGTATGACCTCAGCGGTATGCGTCCCGGCGACGAACAGGTGATACTAAGTGATATCGACGAAATAGCCACGCAACATGCGCTGAAGAACCGCAAACTCAATCCCTCTTACCTCTATCACAACGGGAAACCGCTGGTAGCCGTGTGGGGAGTCGGTTTTAACGACGGTAGAAAGTACGGACTGAACGAAGTAGAAACCATCGTTTCGGGTTTGCAAGCCAGGGGATTTAGCATTATGTTGGGTGTACCCACCCATTGGCGCACCCTGGACGGAGATACGGAGCCCGACCCGAAGCTGCACGAATTGATCACCCGGTGCGATGTCATAATGCCCTGGTTCGTGGGGCCTTACAACGAGCAAAGCTATACCGCCACCTACCAGGAGCAGATCCGGAAAGACCTCGCCTGGGCCGGGGAGAAAAAGATCGATTATGCACCGCTGGCTTTTCCCGGGTTCACCTGGAAGAATATGTATGGCCCGCATACTACCCAGATAGACCGTAACAAAGGAGCTTTCCTCTGGAAACAACTCTCCGGAGCGATCCATGCAGGAGCAAAAATGGTCTATGTAGCCATGTTTGATGAGATAGACGAAGGTACAGCCATCTTTAAATGTGCTACACAAGTGCCCATAGGCGAAAGCTATTTTCTCCCTATTGACCCGGAGCTGGGAACAGACCATTATCTCTGGCTGACAGGGCAGGCAGCCAGAATGCTTCGCCGGGAGATACCACTGAATAGGGAGATGCCTGTAAGATAGTAGAAACAAAACAACAAAGAGGTTGGATTCTAAGGCCCCAAACATATCCCGGGTTTTTAATCCCGGTTATGTCAGAAGATTTTTTAAGCTGTGAAACAGCGCCCGATCCTAACCCAGTACGGAAGTGCTGGGTATCAGGGTAGTAGATTTTGGAGTGCTGAAGGTACGACATAAAACTACCGGAGGGGTTTCGGCCGTCCTTGCAGGACTTAAAAAGCTGATATACAATAACCCTAATATACAATACCTGGAAAGTTACAAATGATAAGTCAAACCATCCCCAAAGGGGATCTATCCATAGCCCAGGGTAGAGCGTAGCGACACGCTGGGTTAACGGGTATATAACACTCAACCCTGAAAGGGTTGCACTATGCAATACAGTGATGTAGAACCTTTTCAAGGTTCAACCTCTATATCTTCATACCCGGGGATTCGCTTTGCTCAGCCCCGGGCTAATGATAGATCCCCTGCGGGGATTAGTTGACTTTCACTAAATCAGTTGAATGCCGGTTCAAATGAATTTTTACACATTCTCTCCGGAGAGGAACTTAAAAACATCTTGTAAAAGAAGAACTTTTAATACACCTTCTTCCATTATAAACAAATCATATAAACCATGAAAAAACCACTTTATTCTTTACTCTTTTTCAGCATCCTGATCGTTGCGGTCTCCTGTAAAAACCAAAGCAGACCGGATCCGGTAGCTGCTACCTCCGGAGTCGTGCCGCGAAACCCTTTTATTACCCATATGTACACCGCCGACCCTTCGGCTCATGTGCGGGAAGACGGCCGGTTGTACGTATATGCGTCGCATGACATAGCTCCTGCCCGCGGATGCGATTTTATGGATAAATACCATGTCTTCTCTACCGACGATATGCTCCATTGGGTAGATCACGGCCAGATCCTGGAAGCCAGAGAGGTACCCTGGGGCGGCGTATTACCCAACGGAGGAACATTTATGTGGGCACCCGATTGTGCCTATAAAAGGGGGAAGTACTACTTCTATTTTCCCCACCCCAGCGGTCCGGAGTGGAATAACTCCTAGAAGATCGGTATTGCAGTGAGCGACCAACCGGCCTCCGGTTTCGTTTGCTTAGACCATTGGCTACTCGGATTGCCTGATGACGGAGAGATCGATCCTTGTGTCTTTGTAGACGACGACGGACAGGCCTACTTCTATTACGGCGGCGGTGGTACCTGCTACGGTGCCCGATTGAAGGATAGTATGATCGAGATCGACGGCGAACTCCAACGGATGGAGGGGCTGGAAGATTTTCACGAAGCGGCCTGGGTCCACAAAAGAGAGGGTATATATTACCTCTCCTATTCCGATAACCACGACGAGAACCGGAACGACGGTGTAGCCGGTGATAACCGGATGCGTTACGCCATCAGCGATCATCCCCTGGGCCCCTGGGAACATAAAGGTATCTATATGGAACCCACAAACAGTTACACCAATCATGGCTCTATTGTCGAATACCAAGGTCAGTGGTATGCTTTTTACCACAACAGCGCCCTCTCTGAGGCCAACGGAGAGTTTAGCGACTGGCTGCGCTCTATTTGTGTGGATAAGCTTTATTATAAGGAGGACGGAACCATTCAGTTGGTAGATCAAACCCGCTGACCTGAGCTGGTGTTCCGGGTAGGATGCAGGTGGGTGGGGAAACTCAGCATATATTTAGCTATTCACCCTGGTATATCTTAATCCCCGGCAATCTTCCACAGCCGTTAAGTTCTTCGATCTTATTACAATGTTCTAAATAGTATCCCGGAGGGATTAAATATGAATAACCCCCAGTGAAGAGAGCAAAGCGAACGACTGGGGGTAAAACAGATACTTTATCTTATCAACGCCGAAGGTGTTGAATCTGTTTTTATTGTTCAACTCACTTCGGGTATAGTCGTCAGGTTAAGAGCGAAAGATCTCCCCTCTACATATAGTTGGATAAGCTGAAGGCTCTACTGACCCTGGCCCGATACGGAAGTGCAGTGATATCTAACCTATTTTAATTGCCCCAGGCGGGGCATATAGATCTTAGCCCCCGGCATCGCCGGGGGTTCACTGATAAACAGAGGATTGCGGGCTGTAGGCCCAGCACAATGGTGAAAGAACAAAGGCTATATTCAATAATAAATACTATATTTTATATACTGCACCTACAGTGCGCAATCTTTGATAACATCCTAAACTCTGGCGTTGCCAGGGCCTAACTTATAATAGGCCTACGGCCTGTGTGACATACATGGTAATACAGCAAACCCGGTCTATCCCACGCTTAAGGACAATATCCTGTTTACATAAGATATAAAATTGGATGTTGGTAGCACGGTGTCACATAGTATTGGTTAACAACCAGTTAAGTGTTACACCTCCCTTTTAGATGGTAGCACCCGGTAGCACGCCTGCCACCATTGTTCTTTCTATATACTAAGTTTTTCCATCCATACCTTATTCTTTTTTCAACTCCCCGTTTATCAAAAGCAGTGAGACCCGGGTCGGAGTACCCATTAGACCCGGGTGGGAGCATCCGTTAGATCCGGGTCTTACGGGTACTCCCACCCGGATGAAACCAACAATTGATAAGTTGATTGATAAAAAGAACAAGGCTTTGCCGG
>JAJQBG010000127.1 GCA_021203405.1 Bacteroides sp. | reverse complement strand
AAACATGAGAAAATTAATTATTTTAAAAGTAGTATCCCTTTTTATAGTAACAGGGATTACTTGTCATTTGCCGGCCGTGGAAAGAAAAGGCCGGGAAACCACTAACTATTCCGATCGGATTGTAAACCCTGGTTTTGAAGAAGATTTTAACGGATGGAGTGTTCAGAACGGAGTTTTTGCAGATGGCACTACCCTGGTGCCTGAGATTGTTACCGGTAGAGCCTATGACGGAGAAAAGTCGGTTTATATTGATTTGGGATATGGAGAGCCATTTACTACCGAATGCCGGGTCTACCAGATTGTCCGTGGATTGCCGGTAGGAGAGTATATCCTGAGTGCACAAAAATTTTATGGACGTTGGGAAGAGGCCAATGGCATTTTCGTCAACAGCGGTGCCGGGGATATAAAAAGTGTAGATAATACCAATCCGGCTGCAGCCTATAAAGAGCTGACCATCACTTTTAACGTTACCGAAGGAACCGACATTACTTTGGGGATCTTTGCAGCCAGCAGGCGTGGTGGTGCAGACCGGAATGATTATTTCTGGATGGATCATTTCCGGTTGACTAAAGTGGAACCGGTTTACCGCCAGGCCGAGTACCTGAACCGGGGAGTGGTCGGGGTAAAAACGAATGAAGGTATCTATTTGAGCTGGCGCCTTCTGGGAACAGACGATGCAAGAACCGCCTTTAATATTTACCGGGATGGTACCTTATTAAATGCTACTCCCCTTACTACTTCTACCAACTATGTGGATACAGGCGGTTCCCTTACCAGTAAATATGTCATAAAAGCACTCCTGGATGGGAAGGAGATAGAGACTTCGGAAGCCATCACCCCCTGGGAAGAACAATACAAAGTGATCCAGCTCAACCGGCCGGAGGGAGGAGTAACACCGGATGGCGTTGCCTACACCTATACGCCGAACGATTGCAGTGCGGGAGACCTCGATGGAGACGGTGAGTATGAGATCATTGTGAAGTGGGACCCGTCGAACTCCAAAGATAATTCACAGGCCGGTTATACCGGCAATGTCTACCTGGATGCCTACAAAATAGATGGTGCTTTCTTGTGGCGGATCGATCTGGGGGTAAATATCCGGGCCGGTGCCCATTATACCCAGTTTATGGTGTACGACCTGGATGGGGATGGAATAGCAGAGATTGCCTGTAAAACCGCCCCCGGAACAATCGATGGAAAAGGTAATTACGTATTGCTGACCGGAGATGATCCCACTGCAGACTATCGCAATGCTAACGGATATATTCTGGAAGGGCCTGAATACCTTACTGTTTTCAGCGGCAGGGATGGCTCAGCCCTGGCAACCGTACCTTACAACCCACCGCGGGGTGATATCTCTTCCTGGGGCGACAACTACGGCAACCGGGTAGATCGTTTTCTGGCTGCTGTTGCCTATCTGGATGGTTAGCGTCCGAGCCCGGTGATGTGCCGGGGTTACTATACACGGGTTACCCTGGCAGCTTACGACTTCCGCGACGGGTCATTGACGGAGAGATGGTTCTATGATTCCGGCACTACAGACGGCATCGGCGGATATGGACAGGGCAATCATAACCTGAGTGTAGCCGATGTAGACGGAGACGGAAAAGATGAGATCATTTACGGTGCCTGTGCCATTGATGACGACGGAACACTGATGTACAGTACCGGGCTGGGACATGGAGATGCCATTCATGTCTCCGACCTGATGCCCGACCGGCCGGGATTGGAGGTCTTCTGTGTACACGAAGAGGATCACGCTCTTTATGGTACTGAAATACACGATGCTGCAACCGGAGAGATCCTTTGGGGTATCTTTGTCGGAGATGATGTGGGAAGAGGAATCGCTGCCGACGTAGATGCCGGCTATCGTGGATATGAAATGTGGAGTTCCCAATCCAATGTAGTATACAATGTAAATGGGAATGGTATCTCCCTGAACCGGCCCTCCTATAATTTCCGTATCTATTGGGACGGCGATTTGCAGGATGAATTACTGGATGGCACCAAACTGGATAAATGGAACGGGAACGGGACCGATCGTCTCTTCACCTTTTACCTGCACAACAATGCCAAAGAGATAAATGGCTCCAAAGCCAATCCCTGCCTGAGTGCCGATCTTCTGGGTGACTGGCGGGAAGAGGTGATCTATTACAACAGCGAGGACCCCAGTCAGCTTATGATCTTTACTACCGTAATACCTACCGACCACCGCTTGTATACGTTGATGCACTATCCGGTATATCGGCTCGGAGTAGCCTGGCAAAATGTGAGTTACAACCAGCCTCCGCACCTGGGGTTCTATATCGGTGAAGGGTTGGAAAATATTCCTGTGCCTGCTATCTACACTCCACGGGTGGCTACCGGCAAAAAAGCCCGCAAAAAATAGAACATTCCATCCTATTCTTAAATAGGTATATAGAAAAAGAGAGACTTGCTGACAAGTCTCTCTTTTGTATGGTAAGACGGAGAATTGTTGTTCTCCGGTATCATCTGATACAATTAATCTCTCTTTTGCGGTCTGTCACTACGTTTCGGACGCGGAAGAAGCACTTTACGGGAAAGTTTGAATTTGCCGGTTTTCTGGTTTACATCCAGTAATTTAACCTCAATTTCATCCCCTTCCTTAATACCCGCTTCTTCTACCGATTCCAGGCGTTTCCAGTCAATTTCCGAGATATGCAGAAGACCATCTTTACCCGGCAGGAACTCTACAAATACTCCGTAAGGCATAATGGATCTTACTTTCGCTTTGTATACTTCCCCTACTTCCGGTACAGCCACGATCGCCTTGATCATACGCATAGCATCATCGATCATCTTTTTGCTGGTTCCGGCGATCTCTATTCTGCCTACCCCATCAATTTCTTCAATCGTGATGGTAGAACCTGTCTCTTCCTGCATGCCCTGAATGATCTTTCCACCCGGGCCGATCACCGCACCAATAAATTCTTTCGGAATAGTCAGGGTCTCGATCCGCGGAGCATGATCTTTCAACTCTTCGCGTGGCGCAGCCATGGTTTCAGTGATCTTACCCAGAATATGCATACGACCCTCTTTCGCCTGGTTCAAAGCTTTTTCCAGGATCTCGAACGAAAGTCCGTCTACTTTAATGTCCATCTGGGTAGCAGTAATACCATCTTTGGTCCCTGTTACCTTGAAGTCCATATCTCCCAGGTGGTCTTCGTCACCTAAGATATCTGAAAGAACAGCATATTTCTCTTCACCTGCATTCTTGATAAGCCCCATGGCAATCCCTGATACCGGTTTCTTGATCTTTACTCCGGCATCCATCAGGGCCAGTGTTCCGGCACATACGGTAGCCATCGAAGAAGAACCGTTTGACTCCAGGATGTCGGATACCACACGGATCACATAAGGATATCCATCCGGTATCATTCCTTTCAGTGCCCGGTTGGCAAGGTTACCATGACCGATCTCGCGACGGCCTACGGCACGTTGCGGACGAGCGTCCCCGGTTGAGAAAGGAGGGAAGTTATAGTGTAACAGGAATCTGTCCTTGCCGTGATTCAGCACATCATCGATGATCTTCTCATCTAATTTGGTACCCAGTGTCACAGAAGTGAGCGACTGCGTTTCGCCACGGGTGAACACGGCTGATCCGTGAGGTCCCGGAAGATAGTCCACTTCACACCAGATGGGACGGATCTCCGTAGTGCTACGTCCGTCCAGACGTTTTCCTTCGTCTAAGATGCAGCGACGCATCGCCTCTTTTTCCACATCGTGGTAGTATTGGTTGATCAGTGCACCCTTCTCTGCCAGCTCTTCTTCCGTAAAGTTAGCCTTGAACTCTTCGCGGATCGCTTCAAACGCTTCCATGCGTTCGTGTTTGTTGTTGTTACCCGAACTGGCAACAGCATACGCTTTATCGTAGCAGGCTTCACGTACCTGTTTACGCAGCTCTTCGTCGTTCTCTTCATGGCAATATTCACGTTTAACAGTAGTTCCGGCCATTTCAGCCAGTTCCAGCTGAGCCTGACAATGTACTTTGATGGCTTCGTGAGCTACCTTCATGGCTTCGAGCAGGTCCGCTTCAGATACCTCTTTCATTTCGCCCTCTACCATCATGATATTATCTAACGTAGCGGCAACCATCACATCCATATCAGCACTTTCCAGCTGAGTAAAGGTAGGATTGATCACGAATTCACCGTTAATGCGGGCTACCCGTACTTCCGAGATCGGTCCGTTGAAAGGAATATCCGATACGGCCAGTGCCGCAGAAGCTGCCAGTCCTGCCAGGGCATCGGGCATATCTTCACCATCGGCGGAGTAGAGGATTATATTTACAAATACATCTGCATGGTAATTATCGGGGAACAGAGGACGTAAGGCTCTGTCGACCAATCGACTTGTGAGGATTTCATAATCGGAAGCACGACCTTCTCTCTTGGCGAAACCACCCGGAAAACGTCCGAATGCCGAAAATTTTTCTTTATACTCTACCTGTAAAGGCATGAAATCTACACCGGGAACTGCATCTTTTGCCGCACAAACAGTAGCTAACAACATGGTGTCTCCCATGCGCAGCATCACAGAACCGTCTGCCTGTTTTGCCAGCTTTCCCGTTTCGAGTGTGATGGTTCTGCCATCACCCAACTCGATTGTCTTAACAATAGGATTGATCATAAAAAATTTTTTATCTATATC
>JAJQBG010000248.1 GCA_021203405.1 Bacteroides sp. | reverse complement strand
GTATTAGTTCTGGTATGCATTGCTGCATGTACTACTCCTGCTACTACCCCCAAAGATGACATCCCTTCGTTCAGTTGGGTCGATAGTGAGATCAAACCCGACCTATCCTGGGCCAGGGAAGTAGGGGCTACGCTCTTTCCGGGCGAGACACCCTATAAGGTAAATGATTACGGTGCGGTAGGAGACGGCAAAACCCTTAATACCCGATCCATTCAGAATGCAATTGACAGTTGCAGCCTCAAGGGGGGCGGTATGGTGGCGTTTAATCCGGGTACTTACCTGACAGGTGCCCTCTTTCTCAGGGAAGGAGTGAACCTCCATCTGGGTAAGGATGTAACCCTTCTGGCCAGTACGGATATAAATGATTATCCGGAATTTAAATCACGTGTAGCCGGTATTGAAATGATCTGGCCGGCAGCTGTGATCAATATACCGGAGGAAAAAATGTAGCTGTTTCCGGAGAAGGGCTGATCGATTGCCAGGGAAAAGTGTTCTGGGACAAATACTGGGAAATGCGTAAGGAGTATGAAAAAGAGAAACTTCACTGGATCGTAGATTATGACTGCAAACGGGTACGGGGTATACTGGTGTCGGGATCGTCTCAGGTAACATTGAAAGATTTCACTATTATGCGGACCGGTTTCTGGGCTCTACAGGTACTCTATTCCACATATTGTACAGTAGAGGGGGTTACCATTAATAACAATGTGGGAGGACATGGTCCCAGTACCGACGGAATTGATATAGACTCTTCCTCCTATATTCTGGTAGAGAATTGCGATATCGATTGTAACGACGACAATATCTGTATCAAAGCGGGTCGGGATGCCGACGGACTCCGGGTGAATCGTCCTACCGAATATGTAGTGGTACGCAATTGTGTAGCCCGTAAGGGGGCCGGTCTTATCACCTGCGGTAGTGAAACTTCGGGTAGTATCCGTCACGTATTAGGTTATAACCTGAAAGCCTACGGAACCTCTTCTGCACTCCGGCTTAAATCGGCTATGAACCGGGGAGGGACCGTAGAGCATATTTATATGGATAATGTGGTAGTGGATAGTGTCCGGAATGTACTGGCTGCCGACCTGAACTGGAATCCCAGTTATAGCTATTCAGAATTACCTGAAAAGTTTCATGGAAAAGAGATACCTGATCACTGGAAGGTGATGCTTACTCCCGTAGAACCTCCTGAAAAAGGGTATCCCCGTTTCAAAAATGTATATATGTCAAACCTTCGGGGTAAACATGCGCAACAGTTTGTCTCTGCTTCGGGCTGGAACGATTCGTTACGTCTGGAAAACTTCCATCTCTTTAACTTTGATGTAGAGGCCCAAACCGCAGGTAAAATCATCTATACGGATAACTTTACCCTGAGAGAGATACGCCTGAACATAGCAGACGGTAGTGAGCTTACCCTGGATAATAACATTCGGTTGACAGCCGATGTCAGTTATGAATAGAAAAACGGGATTACTTCCGGTACTTTTGTTTTTGTGGGTATCTGTTTCCTATGCCGGTGGCAAAGCGGACTTTTCCCTGGTTGTCTCCGGTACCCCTTCTGAACCGGCAGTACTTGCGTGCCGGGTACCGGAATTCTCTTTCCATATACCCTATATGGCTGGAAATCTACGGTTAGGAGTTTTAACCCCGGATGCTGCCGGTTGGGGAAGTGAATTGAAAAACGTACAGGTAGAACAGCACCGGGAAGGGCAGTTAATTTATACCATTCAGGATTCTTCTGTGTTGGGTAAAGGAACTCTCATTATACGGGTTGCCGCCCTTTCAGATACCCGGGGAATTATTCTGAAAATAGAAGGAATGGATCTTCCGGACGCTGCCTCTCTCTTCTGGGCATTCGGCGGATGTCTGGGTAAAGTATTGGAAGATAAAAAAGAGGGTTCCTTAAAACCGGAATATTGTACCTACAATATATTCAGCATAGAAGGAGGAACTTTTACTGCTTATTACGGAGAGAGTATGGCACTTAAAGTCTTCCGGGGAATTACACCGATGGAATCGGATATCCGTTTGTCAGATGCCCATGCACAGAAGAACATCCGGGAATTTTATGATTCCGGTAAGATAACCGATGCACCCGCACTGGCTGCTACCATACCTCTTGTAAGCGGAGAGAAAATTTATCTCTGTTTCCAGGGGCCCGGCCGAAAGGCAGATTATACCTATTTTATGTTACCGGAACTCTTTAAAAAGGAGTATAAATAAGAGATACTATGACAAAACTATCTGTGGTCAGGAAAAGAGGTACTGCGGCAGCTCTCTTTATGGGTTTATTTGTAACCCTGATCACCGCACAGGAATACAAAGTGTGGCAATTTCCCAAAGATAAACTACCTGTTATAGATGGAGATACCAGCGACTGGGACGATATACCCCAATCGTATGTGATCACCATTCATCAGATGAAGGAGGACGAAGGAAAACATGCTGTTCCCGATCCTTCTACCCTGGATATTCGGGTAAAGGTAGGCTGGTGTGCCGGACTGAACCGTCTCTATTTCCTATATCAGGCTTACGATAACTACTGGCGTTTCAGTGAAAATACGCTGAGTACCGATATTTTTGAGGTTGTTGTGGATGGAGATTATTCCGGAGGACCTTTTATTGACCGGTTTCACCCTAAAGAGAAAGCCGATGTATGGGAAAGCTGGTTTAACTTTCAAGGCCAGCATGCCCAGAACTATCATATCTTTACACCTCCTCATCAGGAGGATTGGTGTATGTACTGGGGCCCCCAGGTATGGCTCAAAGAAAAACCCTGGGCCGATTACGCTTATCAGTATGATTTTAAAGAGGGAGAGGCCGGTTGGTTAACACTCGAATTCTATATTACTCCGTTTGACCATGCCGATGCATCCGGCCCCGAAAAGTCAATCCCGACTATTCTTCAGGAGAATAACTATATCGGCCTGAGTTGGGCGGTTATCGACTGGGATGCCCATCCAACAAGTAAGGATGGATTCTGGAACCTGTCCGAAGAGCATACTATGTATGGCGATGCCGATTATCTTCATAAATTCCGTTTAATGCCGCTGGAGCAACAATAAAAAAGAAATGAAAAGGCGAAATAGTATAGCAGTACTGTTACTGCTTTGTAGCTTGTTTGTACAGGCTAACTTATACAATGTAAGAGATTTCGGTGCAACGGGTGATGGTAAGACCATCGACTCTCCTGCCATTAATAAAGCTATCCGCCAGGCGGCTGCCGAAGGAGGAGGCACGATCTATTTTCCTGCCGGCGAATATGCCTGTTACTCCATCCGTCTGGAGAGCCATATCACTTTGTGGCTGGAATCCGGAGCAGTGATTATAGCCGAATTCCCTACTGCTACGGATGGATATGACGAGGCAGAACCCAACGAATACAATCTATACCAGGATTTCGGACATAGCCACTGGAAAAATTCCCTGATCTGGGGGATCGGTCTGGAAGATATTACCATCTGTGGTTCCGGTCTTATCTATGGCAAAGGGCTCACCTGTGAAGGAAGCCGCCTGCCCGGAGTAGGTAACAAAGCGATCAGCCTGAAAGAGTGCCGCAATGTGATCCTGAAAGATATATCTATGTTCTATTGCGGCCATTTTGCTTTACTGGCTACCGGAGTCGATAACCTGAGTATTCTCAATGTAAAGGTAGATACCAACCGGATGGATTTGATATTGACTGTTGCCGCAATGTACGGATCAGTGATTGCATTGTTAATGCGCCCTGGGACGATGCTATAGTACTGAAAGCCTCTTATGGCCTGGGTTATTTTAAAGATACGGAGAATGTAACGATCAGTAATTGTTATGTCAGTGGTTTTGACCGGGGTACTGTACTGGCCGGCACTTACGAACGGTATGAACCGCAGGCACCTGACCAGGGATTTGTTACCGGCCGTATTAAACTGGGGACCGAATCCAGTGGTGGATTTAAGAATATTGCCATTACCAACTGTATTTTTGAGCGTTGCCGGGGGCTTGCCCTGGAGATGGTAGATGGCGGGGCACTGGAAGATATTGTGATCAGTAATATTACCATGCGGGACATTGTCAACGCTCCTATCTTTTTACGTCTGGGAGCACGGATGCGTAGTCCGGAAGGGACACCGGTAGGTAGTATGAAGCGGATCCTTCTCAGCAATATCAATGTATTTAATGCGGATTCCTGTTATTCATCCATTATCAGCGGTATTCCCGGGCACTCTATTGAAGAGGTGACCCTGAGTAATATTCATATCTGGTATCAGGGCGGATATAGTGAAGTCGATAGCCGGCGGGAAATCCCCGAGCAGGAGAAGGCCTATCCCGAACCCTGGATGTTCGGTACTGTTCCCGCTTCCGGTTTTTTTGTGCGGCATGCCCGCCATATTACGTTTGATAATGTGAATTTCCATTTTCTGGAACCGGATGGACGGCCGTTGTATGTGACGGAGGATGTGGAAGGGATAGTGTACCGGAATAAGTAGATGATCATTTTATATAGCGTGTAATCATTTTGTTCCCGGTGGCTAGTCCCACACGGTACAGGAGCGGCCATGAAGCCACAGGATAAAGAGTCACCGGCTGTAAAGCCGGCGACAACAAAGATATCGTGTAACAGACACTGTGAAGTCGGCGAAAACATAATTATTACCGAAATTGTTCACCGATCTCCTCTCTTTTTAAATTTTATCAAAAAAAAATAAGAAATTTATATTTCCCCATTTTTTAT
>JAJQBG010000142.1 GCA_021203405.1 Bacteroides sp. | reverse complement strand
ATGGAAAGAAGATCAACCTCTGTAACTCTCAATTATATTTTAAAATTAAAACACTACAAATGAAAAAACTAACAGTATTATTTATCCTCGCTATACTGGTAGCACTTCCTATAGATGCCCAGGTATTGAAAGGTCATGTTTTTGATGCACAAAGCAATGAACCGTTGGTGGGAGCCAATGTATCTTACTCCATCCGGGGACAGGTAAAAGGTACAGCTACTGATATAGAGGGAGCTTATGAGATTGCTCTTCCCGAGGGGGGGGTAGACCTGGTATTTACCTACCTGGGGTATGATGATATATATTTACCATTAGTTATTAAACCCCGTGAAACCTTGGTACGGGATATCTATATGAAGGTAGGGGTGAACCTGCTGGAGGATGTGGTGGTCAGTGCCGGACGGTATGAACAGAAACTGAGTGAGATCACGGTCTCTATGGATATCCTCAAAGCGGCGGATATTGCTAAACAGACTCCTACTGATCTATCTGCCGTTATTAAAACCTTGCCGGGAGTGGATGTGAACGATAAGCAACCTTCGATCCGGGGAGGTAGCGGATGGACCTATGGAGTGGGAGCCCGCAGCCTGATCCTGGTAGATGGAATGTCTATCCTGAATCCGGGAACGGGTGAAATTAACTGGAATACCATTCCGATGGAGAATATAGAGCAGGTGGAGATCCTGAAAGGGGCCTCTTCCGTGTTGTATGGTTCTTCGGCCCTGAACGGATTGATCAATGTACGGACGGCCCGTCCGGGATTGACTCCTAAAACCGAATTGAATGCGTACATCGGTATCTATGGGAACCCGGCTAATGAGGATTACCAGTGGGCGGACCGTAGCCTCTGGACAGAGGGAAAATATCCGGTAAAACCGTTGTTGCGGAATAGTTTACTTACGGGTGTCCGGAATCCTATTTACGAAGGGTTTGACTTTTCGCATTCCCGCCGTATTGGTAATTTCGATGTATCGGGGGGACTTAATATTTTTACGGATGAAGGGTATAAGGAGCAGGGTTATAACAAACGGTTCCGTCTGGGGGGGGGTGTAACGTACCACCAACCCGGTATCAATGCTATTAACTATGGGATCAATTATAACTTTCTCTCCAATAAATATGGGGATTTCTTTATCTGGCGTTCTCCGGGAGCTGCCTATTCTCCTTCGGCATTTACCAATATGGGGCGCGAAGGGGACTCTTTCCAGATCGATCCTTTCTTTAATTTTGCCAATCCGCACAACAATACGACCCATCGGGTAAAGGGACGTTTTTATTACCGGGGAGATAATATAATTGCCCCTACCAACGAAAAATCCATTGTCGATATCCTGGGAAATATGGGAACCAATGTCGGTGCCATTACAGATATTGTAGGAGGTGACTACAGCAGTCTGTTACCTGTTCTGGATCCTGCTTTAAGCGGAGATATCTACGGGGTACTGGATGGATTGTTCAGTACATTGGGTACTATTTTTCCTACGGCTACTACAGCCGATTACAGCGATCTGATCTCCTGGTTTATGAATCACGGGATTCCTGATAGTTCAGATCTGGTGTCGTGGGGTGCGGATGCGCTGAACCCGAAAGCCGGAAAAACCATTGTGGATCACTTCTATTCTTACTATATGGATTATCAGTTTGGTAAGAAGTTTGACGGAGGTGCACAGATAACAAGTGGTATTACCTACGAACATTTAAACAGCCAGTCGGTTACTGCGGGAACGCACAACAGTGATAATATTGCACTGTTTTTCCAGTATGACCAGCGTTTTCTGGATCGGCTGAGTGTTTCGCTGGGGGTACGTGGTGAGTATTACCGGGTGGACTCTCATTATAAAGAGGCGAAAACAAAAGCCTTTGGAGTGAGTATGCCCTTTAAACCGATCTTCCGTGGAGGATTGAACTATCAGCTGGCAGACTATAGTTTTATCCGGGCTTCGTTTGGTCAGGGATACCGGTATCCCTCTTTGGTGGAGAAGTTTGCCCGTAAGGATATCGGGGGAGCGGGTGTGTTTCCCAGCAAGGATCTGAAAGCGGAGAGCGGATTTAATGCGGAACTTGGTTTGAAACAGGGGTATAAGATCGGTGGTTTTCAGGGATTCCTGGATGTAGCCGGATTCTATACCCAGTATAAGGATATGATCGAATTCCGTTTCGGCCTCTTTGACGGAGATGATTATATCTTTTTCAGTGATAATACACTCAATAATCTGTTAGCTGTGTTGAATCCGGTATTGAATGGAGACCTGGGATTGGGTGCTACTTTCTACAATGTGTCGAAAGCCCGTATCTATGGGGTAGACCTTTCTACCTATGGTATGTATAAGATCAGTAACAATGCGAATTTAACCTATAACCTGGGCTATGTCTATATACAACCGGAGGATGCGGATTATAAAGAGAAAAACGCGATGGAGGATGAGTATACCAACTCTTTGCAGATGAAGGAGAAGTCAAACAACTCCAAATACCTGAAGTATCGTCAGAAACATACCATCAAGGGTACCTTTGATTACAACTGGAAACGTCTCTCTGTGGGTACTAATGTACAATGGAAAAGCAAGACCCTGGCGGTAGATTACTTTATGGTGGACGAACGGGAGAATGAATACGGCCGGTACGAAGTGATGGATTATGTACGCGATATTCTTTTTGGTAATACCGGCGGTGAGAATGGGCTCTTTAGTGGTGAGACCCTGAACTCCTACTGGAAGAGAAAGAACAAGGACTATTTTATTATGGATCTTCGGGCTGGTGTAAAGGTTGCCCGCGACCTGCAGGTACAGATGACCATTAATAACCTGTTCAATAAGGAGTACAGTACCCGGCCGATGGCTGTAGGGGCGCCGCGTACCTATGTGATGCAGGTTAAATATAATTTTTAAAAGGAGACTGCTTCAATTCCTGCGACAGGAATCGCACATCTATAGGATGTGCCACGGGGGTAAACCGATGATTCGGTTTACCCCCGTCCTTTTTATAGATAGTCTTTTAATTCTGTTCTACCCACACTAATTTATCGGTATCGTAACCCAGTTCGCGGGCTTTTTGGAGGAATCTTTGTTTTACCTCTTCGGGCATTGTTTTTTCCCGGGCCATCAACCACAGGTAGTGGTGGTTCTTGCCTGCTACCAGTACATACCGGTAGTACTCGTTAATATCGACCACATTGTAACCGGAATAGAAAGGACCGAAAAAGGATACTTTTAATTTTCCCTCTTTAGGACTATCTACAAATTTTGCTTTTCCGGTAGCCTCTTCCCACTGCTGTTTTTTATAATTATATCCGCTGTTCACTACTTTGATACTTCCGTCTTCCTTTAGCGAGTAGTAGGCAGAGGTATTGTTCATATTCTTTTCGAACCGGTAGTCCAGACGGGCTATCTCGTACCATTTACCCAGGTACATTTCGGCATTGAAGGGTTTTACTGCAGTGACTCCTTTGGGAATTGTTTTACAGGCGTTAAATACCGCTACAGCTCCCAGGGCCAGTAGAGAGCCTCCGAGTATATAGGTTACTTTTTTCATAACTGGATTATTTGTTTACTACTTTATACAACCTTTCTATCGGGTGAAAGGTTTGGGTGGATTTGCCTTCTTAGAAAGGTTTAACTTTCTTTGTTCTACGAATTATTTCAGGCTCTCTACATCCGTAGGGGGAACAGGTTATCTAAAGATCTATTTGACCGGAACATAATAAACAAAGAGAGAGAACTGGCTGTTATGAAGAGATTGTTATCATATTGAAAAGTAGAACTATGAGCGAGAAATTTGTAATTACAGCACAGGATCATGTGATGGGACCGGAGAATGCTCCGGTAAAGATTATAGAGTATGCTGATTATCAGTGTCCTTATTGCGCGGATGCTTATTATGTACTGAATGAAGTATTGAATTATATGGATAAAAAGGAGGTGTGGTTTGTGTTCCGTAACTTTCCATTGGTACAAATTCATCCCTATGCCTTGTATGCTGCTGTAGCTGCAGAGGTGGCAGGAGCGCAGAGAAAGTTCTGGGAAATGCACAATCTTCTTTTTGAGAACCAGGATAAGCTGGAGGATTTTCATCTGTTGATGTATGCCCGTCACCTGGGACTTAATGAGGAGCAGTTTGAAACAGATTTCAGTGATCCGAGGTTTTTGCAGAAGGTACAGAAGGATTACGATTCCGGTATTCAGAACAATGTAATGGGTACACCAACTATCTTTATAAACGGACATATCTATGAAGGAGAGTTGAAATCTTCGGATATAATTGAGTATATGCAGGCACTGGTCTGATAAGATAAGAACGGATCTTACCTGAATTCATGGCAGAAAAAAGGCTTCTGCCATGAATTTTTTTGCCTTGTGTTGAAACTGATTGTATGGATAGACTCGTCAGGGTTTAAACAGCCGCATGGGAAAGATACAAAAAACAGCTTTGAAATTTGTTGAAATTTCAAAGCTGTTTTTTTAAATACCGGAATGTGTATTTAATACGACATACCGAACAATCGTTATATGATAGAATTACTTTTTCTTAGAATTCGAAGTAAAACGTCCGTTGGAATCTCTCGGTTGGTTACGAGCGTTGCTACCTCTACCTTCACTGGAAGAAGAAGAGGAAGAAGAATCGGAATTTCTTCCTTTAGTTTCATAACGACCACGAGAATCTCTTGGTTCAGATTTAGCCTGCTGACCTCTTGATGAATTTGATTTGTTTGTTTTCATAAAGATAAAAT
>JAJQBG010000094.1 GCA_021203405.1 Bacteroides sp. | reverse complement strand
AGTTATATGAGTTACCTTTGTCTAAAATCCGGTTGGAATGAAATTAGTAAAAAAGTTTTTTAATCTACCTTTATATATAAAGATACTGGTCGGAATGATCGTTGGTATCTGTCTGGGACTATTGGCTGTCAAACTCAATGGTGTGACATTTGTAGAACATTGGATCCGCCCCTGGGGGCAGATCTTTATCCGTTTGTTACAGTTGATCGCCATGCCGCTTGTTTTTATCTCTTTGATCAAAGGAGTGACCGGTCTGGGAGATATCAGTAAATTTTCGCGTCTGGGAGGAAAAACTATTCTGATCTATCTGTGTACTACGGTAGTGGCGGTGGTGATGGGAGTTGTATTGGGTAGTGTGATTAAGCCCGGGAACCTGGTCAATCAGGAGCAGGTGACCGAAATGCAACAGAGTTATCAATCGGTCGTGGAAGAGAAGAAGGAGCAGGCAGAGTTTACCCAGAAACGGGGCCCTCTTGCTTTCCTGGATGATATTGTACCTAATAATATAATACGGGCGGCAAGTGACAACTCCCAGATGCTTCAGATCATTTTCTTTGCGGTTTTTTTCGGGATTGCCGTACTAACCCTTCCTGCTGATAAAATGACTCCTGTGTTATCGCTGTTCGATAGTCTGAATGAGATCATTCTCCGGATGATCGATTATATTATCCAGCTGGCCCCGATCGGAGTGGCGGCTTTAATGGCCGGATTAGTAACCGATTTTGGAGGGGATGTCTCTATTTTTGCCGCACTGGGAGTATATGCTTTTACTGTGATCGGTGCTATGCTGATCCTGGCGTTTGGTTTTTACCCGTTGCTGATCAAACTTTTTTCGCGGGTGAAACCCGGAGAGTTTATCCGTTTTTTGCGTCCGGTACAACTTTTTGCTTTCAGCACCAGCAGTAGTGCAGCTACACTGCCGCTTACCATGGAGATGGTGGAACGGGACCTGAATATATCGAAGGAGGTGAGTTCGTTTGTACTGCCGGTAGGTACCACGATCAATATGGATGGTACCAGCTGTTACCAGTCGATCGCTATTCTTTTTATTGCTCAGGTATTGGGAGTTGAACTCTCTTTGACTCAGTTACTGATCGTGATCGGTATGACGGTTCTCTCTTCTATCGGTACACCTGCTATACCGGGTGGTAGTTATGTCATTCTGACCATTGTACTGACTTCCGTCGGTATACCTCCTGAAGGGTTGGCACTGATCCTTGGAATTGACCGGCCGCTGGATATGCTTCGCACGGCTGTTAATGTTACGGGAGATACTGCGGTTGCTTCTATGGTGGGACGGCCTAAATAGTTTTTTTATGCACTTTCTTTCCCTGTCCGGGAGTTTTTGAGCCTTACCGGTCTGGATTTTTTGCTGATCTTCATATTTAATAGTTCTACCAGGAGCGAGAAGGCAATGGCGAAGTATATATAACCTTTGGGGATCTCATGGATCTCTTTTCCGAACACTGTAATATTTGCCAGATGTGCCGCTTCCAGGATCAGCATAAAACTGATCAATATAAGAAAGGAGAGGGCGAGCATCTGGATGGTGGGATGATTGTTCACAAAGCTACTGATAGGGCCTGAAAACAGTAACATCACCAGAACGGAGAGAACAATGGCAGTAACCATAATGGACATGGCGCCTGCATAGCTGTAATCTCTGAAGCTGACCATTCCTACCGCTGTCAGTACACTGTCGAAAGAGAATACAACATCCAGTGCCACAATTTCGATAATTACTCTCCAGAATCCGGAATAGCTTTGCTGGTTCCCGGTTTCATCCGTTTCTCCTTCCAGTTTGTGATGTACTTCGGTTACACTTTTATAGAGCAGGAATAATCCTCCCACCAGGATAATAAGACTTTGTCCGGTAATAGCTCCCTCTATCCAGGAGGTATGGAAAGAAAAAAGAGGGTTGGTAAGCCGCATGAGTAAAGAGATCCCGAAAAGTAATCCTATCCGGGCCAGCATAGCCAGCAGGAGGCCGGTAACACGGGCCTGGGGTTGCTTTTCCGGAGAGAGCCGGGAGGTCATGATGGAGAGGAAAACCACATTATCAATTCCCAGGACTATTTCCAGAAATACCAATGTAAGTAAGGCGATCCATGCACTGGGAAGAAGAAAGGTATGAAAGATCTCTGCCATAAACCCGATTGTTTATTCTTTGCCGATCAGGTGGCTTAAAGTAATGTTTACGGTAAATGTTCCGCTCCACCTTTCTCCTGCCATCATATTCTCATGCATACTAAGGCGGTATATTCCGGAGGCAGGAAGATCGTACTGAAGGGTCTGTGAGAAGGGGCCGTCTGTGGTTCCGTCTGGCATAATTATCTGGTCAAAGCGTATGTTACCGGGTGGATCGTAAATCACTATTTCTGCAAAGAGACGGTCATACCCATCGTTCTCGAATTCGATATAAAGTGTCTGATCGGCTTTTTTGGAGAGTTCAACGCTTCCCTGCCCATCTGTAAGGGCTATGAACACAGTTACAGAGTCTATAAACGTATTTTCTATATTTCCACTAATGACTTGTTCTACTGGATCGGCTCCGCTACTCAGGAAGACCGTATCTTTATCTTTTGTTTTTCCGCTGCAGGAGGCAACACAGATATAAACCAGTAGGCTATAGTAGAACCAGGTTCTCATGTTATTGTTTTCGGTGATGAAGTGAATAAACTGTTAATCTCAAATTATAACGTTCTTTTAACGGAAATGTTTTTGGGGAATTGTTTACCTTCATCTCCTGACTTATGCAGGCTAAAATTGAAGAGCCCACCTGATGGAAGGCATGATGGGAACGATGCTTAATTGACGCCATTCATCACCCGAATGATAATAAAGATATGGATTTTGTCGGTTTAGTATATTAAAAACTGAGATAGTGAGTTCTGTATTGAATCTTCTGTGGTAATTAGCGAAAGTATAGGCAAGATCAACACGAATATAATCTTTCAACCTAAAACCATTTATTTCACTCATCAGCTGCCTGTTATAAGCATTATCATCCACTTCAGAAGGAAACACTATACCTGATTCACGTTGGTCCCAGAACGGGGGCATTACTCCGTCATAACTTGCAATAGGTAAAGTAGCTCTACCGCCTGTAGAATAAGAAAACACTCCATTTAAATATTGTTCGCGTTTTTTTCCTTTACGATTGGTGTACTTCTTTACCATATATTTGCTTTGAAAGTTTACAATATGACGTCGGTCGAATTTAAATGGAAAACTTTCTCCATTGTTTATCTGGGGGAACTTTCTTTCGGATTTTGACAATGTATAAGCCATAGTGGTTACAACTCGCCTGCTATGCAGTGATCCGGATGCTTCCATTCCATAGGATTCACCCTGCCCTTTGTCTATTTCATTCTGCCAGGTAGTATTACTAAAACCAAAAAGATTGGATGAATTGATATAGCTCACTAAATTTGACATTCTTCGGTAAAACAAACCACCGCTCAAATTAATTTGTGTTTTTGTAGCGGGTTTCCAGAAAAAGCCAGCATAGTACTGATGGGTAATTTCAGGAGGGAAATAGCTATCAGCAGAAAAAGCAACATTGTGCGACCATCCAACAGGAAGGCCCTCCAACACATGCCTGAATTGTAGAAAGCGATCAAAAGTGAATTCCATCCCACACTGCTGGTTCACATAGAGATCAGTAAGCCAATGAATATCTATATTCCATCTGTTTTTTTCAGCACTCCTCCATATATTATTACGTATTCCCAACTTTGTCATAAGTCGATCTGGCAAACTATACTTTAACTCCAGATAAGCAGAATAGAGGTTGGCATTCTGTTTTTCAAATTTATTTTTATGCTTTGTTGAGTGGTCATTATTAGTCAGTGTTTTTTCTGAAAGCGGGCCATAGTGATGCCCTTGAAGCTGAAGTCCCAATAAATAAGAGAAATGCTCGCTATAGGCGTGAGTAAGTTCTGTTTGTACCGACCACTCTTTTAATTCAGTTCCTAACCGTAATATTGATATTTGTTTGTCTAAGTTATATAGATCAAAAGTAGTTTGTTCCTGCCGTGAATGTGAAGTGGTATAATAAATACTTGTAGTTTGTTTGATAGTTGACGAAAGCTTGTTGATCCACTCTAACTTACATGCTGTATTGTTCCAGTTTAATTTATTCCGCAAATCACCGTCCCGATAGCTGAAAAAATCATTAGTAGTGTAGAACATCATTCCGATTGTGTTTTTTCTGTTTATTTTCCAATCCAGTAATGTGGTGAGGTCAAACAATTGACCGTTCATTTCCTTGCGTTCATCATCATCCTGATTAGCTTCCATGATCTTTCCGGCAATAAAAGGTAATAAAGAAGTTCTTGCTCCCACCTGAATACTTATCTTATCTTTCATTACAGGATAAGAAAGGTAACCCCCAACGATATAGGGCGAAGCAGAAAAGTGAGCCCGTAACGAGTCTCCATAATGTTTTTTAGTTCTGATGTCAATAAGGGAGGATGAAAAATTACTATAAGCAACAGGTGTACCGCCCAAATAAAAAGCGCTTTCGTAGATCGTTTCAGGATGGAAAGCTGAAAACATCCCCAAATGATTGGGAGTGTAAATAGGAACACCATTATACAATATACAATTGCTTCCATTATTGCTTCCCCGCACAAAAAGACCTAAAGTTCCTTCTACTCCTTGTGAAACTCCAGGCATGGATGATATATGCCTTACCACATCAGGTTCGCCTATTACCGATATACTTAAAGCTGCATCATTGGGAGTGTATGTATAGAAATTCCCTTTCTGTTGAGAAGAAGAATATATAGTTGCTTCATTGATTACTAAATT
>JAJQBG010000037.1 GCA_021203405.1 Bacteroides sp. | reverse complement strand
GTAAGGTAAAGTATTACTTAAGTTTTTATAACTACCGTCATTACTTAAGTAGCTATTTCCATCTCCTGTAGAATTAATAGTAGCTCCATTAATAAGCCCATTAACAGTTAAACCGTTATTAATACTGACTGCATTACTAAAGTGAGATGTACCCGATACATAAAATTGATATCCTGTAACTGAAGATGATTGTCCTACACCCACTCTAACTCCATTTGGTGACACAAGATTTATGGAGCCACGTGCAGATTCAATAATTCTACTTGTATAGTCTGCAGCTGTATCTCCATAATGAAAGTCAATAAATCCACCATTATCACCACCTGTTTGAAGTTCAATAATACCTGGAGAAAGTACAGTTCCAGCAAGCCCATCAGTAGCGTGAGTTTTAGATTCAGATGATATTAATATACTGCCAGTAATGTATGAATCTCCAGATACATAGAATCTGGTAGCAGTTGTAGGAAGTGCAGTAGTTCTGGTTGTACCTACTGCTAATCTTTGAGGTACACTTAGAATTCCAGTATAATTCTCAACAATTTGTGCAGTATGAGTTGCGGCACCATTATAATGAAATTGAATTCTAGGACCTTGAGCTCCACCTTCGGCAGATGTAAGATTAAGAGATCCATCAGCTAATGATCCTCCAGCTAACCCATCATTCCAAGCTGTCTTATTTTCACCAAAATAGATATGTCTAAAATAAGAATCGCCATTTATTGAGATTCGATAACCACCCGTAGAATAAGCTGGTAATCTCATTCCATTAACAAACGTCTTTAATCCAGTAATAGTTTGATTTGCATCTAATGTAACGAAATCAGATGTATCCGGAATATCATTTATGGTGGCAATCTCTCTTCCTTTGTATTGGGCTTCTCCGGTTGTTGGATTCAGGTTAATATTTCCATCGGTTGCATTTAATTCAATAACCGGTGCTGAAACCTGTATTTCGGATTCATTTACTCCTTTTAATACAACCTGTTCTTTGAATTCTTCGAGTTCGGTTTGGGAAGTCATTTTTTCAATATATCCGGGATACTGGGTTGCATGGGTTCCTTCGGGAATTTCTACTCCTTTTCGGGTAATTGTTTCTTTTACTTCTTTGATGACTTCTGTGGCCGTTTCAATATTTTGTGTTAGGGTATTCTGTGCCATGATCTGTATGTTTTTATATTATTACTGTTTTTAGCTTGCCTGTACGTTGTTTGAAATAGTTTATTTCCAATTGGCATGTATGTTGTTATAATCATCAATTCCCACACGATTAGTGAGATAGACTTTTCTTTGAGTGGGTGTTAGTGTGGTGATGGGAAGAGTTTGTGCTTTGCTCTGATCTGTATAATAGTGTGGAACTATATCTGCATCTGACTTCTCTGATTCTATACGGAACATATACTGATAATTCCTTTGGCTGAGATTTAATAATTGTGGAAAATGATGACTATGAATGTGATTCCCGATTAACAGACCATCACACATTCCGTATTGTTGATATCGGAAATATTCTTCTACATCGGTTATGGAATCGGGAAATATTTCGGTAGTTGTTGTAGTGAGATTTTTACAATTATAATATTGGGAATTGCGAAAGAAAGTTCCAACGCTTGTTACTGATCCGGTAAATACTTCATCGGCGGGCTCTGTTAGTGAAGTACAACCATAGTATTGACCCGATCTGGAATAATCTCCGACACTCTTCAGTAAATGAGAGAGTACTTCCGGCACTGTGCTGGTTAAACTACTGCAATTATAATATTGATCCTGCCTGAAAGAATTTCCGATACTGATTACTGAATTGTGCATTGCTTCTATGGCCGGGGTTAATAAACTGGTGCAACCAAAGTATTGATAGCTTCTATAATAGTCGCTTATCGTTGTAATACTATCCGGCAGATACTCTTTTGCGCATGTGGTTAGATTGGTACAACCGGAATACTGGTGGTGTCTGAAATAGTTGCCTATGCTTGTAAGGTTATCAGGCAAATATTCCTTTGCCGGTGTGGTCAGCGAGGTGCATTGGCTGTATTGGTAGTAACGAAACTCGGATCCTATAGTAGTAACGGTATCGGGTAGTACTTCTGCCGGTGCTGTTGTCAGTGAAGAACAATGGGAAAATCTATAACGTCTGAAATAGTCTCCTATCGTTTTTACATTCTCAGGTATTATTTCCGGTGCTGCAGAAGTTAAGGAGAGACATCCATAATATTGATATGACCTGAAATAATCATTGATAGTTTCCAGGTTTGTAGGTATAACCTCTGCCGCCATAGTTGTTAGTGATTCACATTCCTGGTATTGAGCACTTCTGAAAAGGCTCCCTATAGATACTATATTATCGGATATAACTTCTTTTGCTGCCTTTTTAAGTGAGTAACAACGTGTATATTGATGATAGCGGAAGGCATTGCCAATATAAAGTACACTATCGGGCATTGATTCGGATGCTGGTATCTCTGTAAGCGATTGACAATGATAGTACTGATCTTCCCTGAAATGATCGCCGGTATCTGTTTCACTTTTTAAGTAGGCATAATCGGGGTCGTTTATGATTCTTACAAGCTTTTGTTTGTTGGTATCTGCGTTGCATCCTGCCGTATTGTTGTAAAAACCGAAAAAGCGTCCCCATCCTGGATTTTCCTTGTTGTCTGTTTGAACCCGGATAGTGGATGTTTTGCCTTCGGGAAGTGTTATCTCTATTCCTGTTCCGTTATCTCTATCCACAGTTATGAGGGTTCTTAATTCAAATACTCCGTTTATAAAGACAGTAATATCATAACTGTTGCCTTGTGCTGTATACCCGGAACAGGGTATTATAAATTTATTATCTCCTTCTGGTATATCTACTTCGAACTCTATGTACTGCCAGGTTCTGGGTATGGGGCTTTTTTGATAGACTATTTCACCATTCAGGTAGGCTTTATTAACGGGTAGGCCGCTGTTGTGTATACTGTTGAGTTCTATTCCATTTTGATAGATTGCCATGGTTATTGCTGTGTTGAGATTACTAATACGGTGGGATTTGCAGTGGAATAGGCTTCGGCTTCTGAGTCTGTGGTAAAGGTGGCTATGGTAGCAACTTCGTTGCCGTTATAGTTTACTTTGCCTGTATCTTTTGTATGTAAGTTGATAGGAGAATCTGGTATATCTGCACTTAATATAATTCCTCCGGCGTTTCCTGATAGAAGGTTAACACCCTCATCAGTTAGTGAATAAAGTCGGCTGTAACCACCTAGGAACAATTCGTTTTGATCCATTCTGAGTGCGCCACTCATGGTTCCCCCGCTAAGCCGAAGATAGGGGGAAAGATCCTGGACAGTAGCTATCTTATTAACACCATATCTTACTATACCATTTACCGATCTGAGGACAACATCACCGTTTTGTGACTCAACTATAACGGAATTAGTGGTTCCTCCTCCGTTTGTATTGACAAAATCAAAACTACCGGTATTTGGATTAATCGTAATATAACCACCGGAAAAGCCTTCGGTATTTGCTCTGCAAACGAAGCCAGGTCCATATACGGTTCCTGTTAAAGAACCACCGGAAATTGGTAAGTAGTTTTTTTATCTTCTTCAATATTATCAATCCGATTATTTAAATCTGACATATCTTCTATTGTTGCAATCTCTATTCCCTTATACTGTGCTTGTCCGGTTGCAGAATTTAGGTTAATATTTCCATCGGTTGCGGTTAATTCAATAACCGGTGCTGAAACCCGTACTTCGGATTGGTTTGTTCCATTTAATACAACCTGTTCTTTGAATTCTTCGAGTTCTGTCTGGGAGGTCATTTTTGAAATGTATCCGGGGTATGCGGTTGCATGGGTTCCCTCGGGTATTTCTATTCCTTTTTCTTGGATTGCTTCTTTTACTTCTTTAATGACTGTTGTTGCTGTTTCTACATTTTGTGTGAGGGTATTCTGTGCCATAATTTGTATGTTTTTATGTGAAAGAAAGAGGGTTTAATAATGTGTGGAACCTTTTCAAGGTTCTTTATAGAGAGGGTTCTATACCCAGGGTGTCGCGTGGCTCTACCCTGGGCTATTGTTGAATCCCTTGCAGGGATTTGAGAGGAAGAGTTATATCTCTTCTACGGAAAAGAGATTAGAGGTTTGCTTTTAATTCTGCTATTTGTTGTTTTAATTCTGCTATTTCATTGCGGAGAGCTGAGGTTTCATCTGTTGTGGCAATTTCTTTACCGTTGTATCTGGCTACTCCCATTCTTGTATTAAGGTCAATATTACTGTTGTAACTATCTGCTACCAGTTTAATACCAACTTCGTTTGTAGATACAATTCGTACACCATTATCATTCGTTGTTTCTATGTAACTATTAATTGTATCTGGATCCAGATATAATATATTCTTATTTAAGAACGTATTGCCTGTAATATTTAAATCACCATTGAGCGTGGTTTTACTTGTAACATAAAAGCTTTGTGAATCTGATAAAGGTGCTGATTGTGTACCACCTACTACTAATGATTTTGGAATACTAAGAATACCAGGATAACTTTCCTGAATAACTGAACTGGAAGTTGTTCCTCCTTTTTGATAGAAAACTATTCTGGAGGGTTGTGAGTCTCCTGCAGTGATAGAGACGTAAGCATCATTTCCTACTCCTTCAATACCTGATCCGATTGCTACACCAGAGCGGCCATCGGATGGACTGGTTTTACCGTCCAGACTTACTACACACGCTCTTGACAAAACTCCACCACTTGCGCTAAGTCGCGAATATGTGGAGCCACCAAAAAATAAATTTTTTGTATTTGATAATGTTTGGTTATTGGTCAAATCTACAAAATCGGATGTATCCGGTAAATCGTCTACTGTTGCAAGCTCATTATCTTTATAAATTGCTTTGCCTGTTGTGGTATTAAGTATTATATTACCGTTATCTTTGGCGTAAATTTCTATATTGGCAACATTCTCGTATTGAGCACCCTTATTAGCTGATTCTATCAATACTCCTCTTTCATTGCTGACAGAAAGAGCAGAGACTCCTCCGTCTTTGTAGGAACCTAAATGGAGTTTATTAGAGTTCATCCATATTTTTCCGGATAATGATCCTCCGGATAGAGGAAGATAATTATTAAAGGGTAGAGCCTGGTATTCGCCATCATCGGCCAGGAATTTTGTTCCATCTCCTTCTGTTTTTTATTACTGGTATATCCTCTTTTGTTGCAATCTCAGTTTCTTTATACAGAACTTGTCCGGTGGTGGGCTTCAGGTTAATATTTCCATCGGTTGCAGTTAATTCAATGATCGGTGCTGAAACCTCCACCTGGGATTGGTTTGTTCCATTTAAGACAACTTGTTCTTTAAATTCTTCCAGTTCTGTTTGGGAGATCATTTGTGCAATATATCCGGGATACTGTGTTGCATGGGTGCCTTCGGGAATTTCTACTCCTTTTTCTGTAATTGCTTCTTTAACATCGCTGATAACAGTGGTTGCTGTTTTTACATTTTCTGAAAGTGGATTTTGTGCCATAACTACTAAGTATTTATGATAGTTTTTCTTTTAATTCTTTGATTATACTTTCTAACTCATTGATCTTATTTTGCATTCCTGTAATGTCAATGTTCTTATAGGTACCATCTGCTGAAAGGAATTGGTCTGCTTCTCCCTGAGAAGTTAGAGTGACCCCGTTAATTGTAGAATCGGTAGTAATGGATTCTTTAAAATGGGCTGTTCCATCTACATAGAGTCTATTGTCTATATCAGACATTTTTTTCTGTAGGCCCGATATGGAGTTTACTAACCATAGAAAGGACACCGTTGTGGGCTTTTATAAGAGTTGAGGTAGTAGAGGTAGCTCCATGCCGATAAAATATAATACCTGGATTGCCTCCGCTCTGGCTACCACTACTATCTGTACATAAGGCTATTCTTCCGTCAGAACCGATAAGTGCCACTCCTGTATTTCCATCGATCTGCCCTTTCTTTTCTGTTCCTACATAGAGATTTGTCCGATGGTAAGAAGATTCGTGAGTATAGGTTGATCCGCCTACATATAGTTTATGTCCATCCAGGGAGTCTCTTTTTATATTTTTACCGATGTACACTCCTTCGTCTGTAACTGTCTGCAGGGTTAGAACACCGGGATATCCCTCCTGAACCCGGGATGTGATTTCGGTTCCTTTTCCAAATACTACCCTGGGTTCTTCTTCGCTCTCTTTTGAAGCTGTTAACGCAATATAGGGTTGAATAGGAGAGAGAGTAATACCTGCCAGGCCATCATTATAACGTGTTTTATTTTTACCCAGATAGATGGCTGTCTGGTGGTATACTATATCGCTAAAGTTGCTGTTACCGGTAACGTTTAATGTATAAGGAGTGTTGGTGGTGGCTACGGCTCCTACAGATAGTTTTTGTGGAAGAGATAGAATATTATTATAAGCTTCTATGATGCGTGATGTAGCATTTTCTGAAACATTCTGTCTGTAGAAGTTAATTGAAGGATTCTCTTTGGATGTTAGGTATAAATGGCCGTTCCCGTCCAGAGCTGCACCGGGTTGTCCTCCTGCCCAGGAAGTTTTATCTGTACCAATATATAGATCATTCTGGAGATATACCGAACTTGAATGATAGGATATTCCTTTTACACGAAGTGCATATCGCATATCTGTATTTAATTCTTCCCCGATATTTAATTTGTTAGTAATGGATAACACTCCCGGATAACCTTCTGCGAGCCGGGCAGTATAAGTGGAACTTCCTCTGTAAAAACTAATTCTGGGGCTTTCGGTGGAGTCTTCAGAGGTTTGCAGAAGAATGGCTCCCTGATTGGGACTGACGCAGATTCCGGAGTTTCCATCCTGATAATTTGTTTTATTTTCGCCCATGTAAATTGTCCCTTTGAAGTAGGAGACTTTATCAAAACAAGAAGTGCCATTTACATGTAGAGTGTGGTCAGGTAATCCGGTCCCTATTCCTATGTTTCCTTCGTTGTTGATTCTAATTGCTTCTTTTGTTCCTGTTCCGGTTAATAAAGAGATGTCTCCGTCTTTGGCTCTGATACGTACACTTCCTCCTTCAAAAAAGGAGGTAGTACCGTTGTTATAGCTGCCAGTGCCAAAAACTGAGTCATTATCACTGTTAAATCTTACCAGATCATAAGTTTCAGAATCATCCCGGGTTCTGAAACCTATGGATCTTCCGTTTCCTACGATAATGGATGGGCCTTCTCCATAAACAACTACTTTGCCTGTGAAATATCCTCCTCCCTCTACATAGAGTTCATTGTTTTGCTCGCTTGTTGCTGTTCCTCCAATCCTCAGTTTTTTAGGGATTGAGAGAATTCCTTCATGTCCTTCTATTAGAGTTGAAGTGGCTTCTGTTGCATTACTATGGTAGAAGTTTATATAGGGGTGTTCATTGCTGGTAATAGCCATAAAACCTGTACTTGACATAGTACATCCGGCTTTCCCATCTGTACTTATGGTTTTATCATCGCCAGTATAAAGGGCTCCGTGTATATATGTAGGTCCTCCCAGGTAAGATTTTCCCTCTGCTATTTTGAGAGTGTAATCCATTTCTTCGTTTTGAGTTGTACCAATAGCTAATTTATCGGGAATTGAAAGGGTACCTGGAATCCTTTCCCGGATAGCCGAAGTGGGGGTTTCTTCACTTCCATGATAGAAGACAATTCTTGGGTAATATCCTCTTTGTACGTCTTTATCTGATGTTTGTATGGCTATTGAAGCATCTCCGTTTATCCTGGCTCCTGTCTCTCCATCTCCCATAGCGTTGACAAAACCGGTACGTAGGGCAGTTCGGGCATATACTACACTGGGGCGGATTTCGTCGCTGCCTACGGTATAACTATCGTCCTGGGAAAAATGGATATTTCCTGCTTCTTCCAGATCACCTGAAATATCATCTTCCAGTGTGTGTCCCCAAATGGTTGTTTTTTGGATCTCTTCAATAGATTTCTTATTTTCATCAATTTTTTCTTCCAAATAGGAAAGGTCAGTTTCTGAAGTTATTTGGGCTATGAGTTCCGGATATCGGGTGGCGTGCATTCCTTCGGGAACTTCTACTCCTTTTTCGATAATTGCCTCTTTTACCTCTTTAATAACTTCTGCTGCTGTTTCTACATTTTGTGTCAATGTGTTTTGTGCCATCATTAGTTACCGTTTAATGTGTTTTCTAATTCATCATTTAATTTTCCGATAATAGATTCTAAGGAAGTTACCCGTTCGTTTACTACAGATACATCGTTTACTGTGGCGATTTCTGTGTCTTTATAGATTGCTTTTCCTTCGGTAGTATTAAGGATAATATTCCCGTCTCTTTTGGCTTGAAATTCTATATTATGAACGGTTTCGTTCTCCGAGGATTCTAATACTACTCCTCTGCCATTTATATAGGATATACCGGATGTACCATCGGTTCCACCAAAATGAATTTTATTGTAATTCATCATTTAATTTTCCGGACATCGATCCCCCAGAGATAGGTAAGTAATTGTCTAATTGTAGATCATGGTATTCTCCGTCATCGGCCAGGAATTGGGAACCATCCCCGGATGAATGAATGGCTGCACCATTTACCTGGGCACATTTTACTTCTCCTGAAAAGTATGCATTACCGAATGTATAATTAGGGTTGCCGATGTTTGGATGGGAATAAGGGTCATCCGGTCTGAAGTTAAGTGTAGACAGAATGTAATTCATGGGTGATGGGTCATCTTTACCGGTAAGGATGATCTGTAACATATTATCTGTAGCGGCACTGTTTGCTCTTATAAACTTGTTAGTCTCATTTCCGGTAAATTGTATGGTTTGTGGTAATCTGATAATACCACTTGTTTCAACATTTCCGTCTGCATATAGACAAGTTGAATTTGCTAAATCTGATGTACGTGTGGAATTTCCTACAAATAGTTTGGGTTTTGCTGTTAATACTCTAGGAGTTTCTTCTATAAGATAGGAAGTGGCTTTGGTAGAGTTCTTATTAAAGAATGAAATATAGGGTGAACCTGAGGCAGATCCGGTTAGGTGCAGTTCTCCATTTGGGGTTAAAGCTGTTCCTCTTATTCCATCATTATAAGATTTTTTATTAACTCCTGTGAGAATAGTATTGTGATGATAAGCATGTCCCGTTTGGAAGGAGGTTCCTTCTATATGGAGTGTGTTTTCCTGCTCTTCTTCCTGTTTATTACCAATACATGGTTTTTCAGGAATAGAAAGAGTGCCTGGAACGGCTTCCCGGATTGAGGAAGTTGCTTCCCTGGCTCCTTTGGAATAAAATAAAACTTTGGGATGAGTTAAGGGTGTAGTATCCTCTTCAGAGCATTGAATGGCTACGGTTGCATCATAAGTTAACTCTACGCCGGTTCTTCCATCTCCTACTGTGTTTATATCACCCGCTTTCACAGAAGTTCTGGCTAAAACATTACCTGGTCTTGTTTCGTAGCTTCCTATATTATAGATTTTATCCTCGGAAAACTCAATAGTTCCTACTTCTGATAAGTTACCTATGATGTTTCTGGAGAGTTCTTGTCCCCATACTGTTATATTGTTGATCTCTTCAATGGAAGATGCATTTGCTGTAACTCTTTCTTCCAGTTCTTCAAATTCCGTTTTTGAGGTCATTTGTGCAATATATCCGGGATATGCCGTAGCATGTGTTCCCTCGGGTATCTCCACTCCTTTTTCAATAATTACTTCTTTTACTTCTTTAATGACTTCTGCTGCTGTTTCTACGTTTTGTGTAAGTGTATTCTGTGCCATAATACTTAACTGTTTTTGTATGATTGGTTTATAAAAGTTTTGTTCTGAGTTCTGTTATCTGCTGCTTTAAAGCTTTAATTTCCTGTTCTGCTTCTGTGAGTTTCGTTTCCAGGGTAGTTACATTGATGGACTTATAAGTGCCATCGTTAGCAAGGAAAGTTGTGCCGTCGCCTTGAGAGGTGAGAGGTACTTCGTTGTAGGAGGGAGCGGTTACATTGCCGTTTAAGTAGGATGTACCGTTTACATGTAATTTGTGTGCTGGTGATTGTGTACCTATCCCTACATTTCCTTCGTTGGTAATTCTTACTTTCTCCGGTGTTTCGTCTGTGTCTCCTATTTGTATCCTGACATCTCCACTGGATCGTAATACTACGGGGTTGCCTTCAAAATAGGAAGCTTTACCCTGGTTAAAACTACCGGTACCATATACCGATTGGTTATTCGTATTTAGCCTTACCATATCCCAATTATCTCCTTCATTAGTAAGACTGGAGTAGGTTGCACCATTTTTAATAACTACTGCGCTGTTTCCTGAGGGAGCAGAGGCATGTAAAGTATCACTGAAAGAGCCACTTCCGTCTACTACCAGTGTATCTTCCTGATCTTCTTCCGGATTAGAACCGACTCTGAATTTTCCCCGAACAGAAAGAATACCTTTGTATATTTCTGAAATTCTGGAAGTAGGAGAGGTGGCATTCTCCCTGTAAAAATCTATATAAGGAACGTTATCGCTGGTAATAGATAATCCCCCGGTGGCTCCCAGGTGAATACCGGGCTTGCCGTCGTTATGCACTGTTTTATCTTTTCCTACATAGGATGTTTTTCTATATGGGCAGATTCTCCTATCCGGGCGGTTCCGTATACATTGAGGGCACATCCCATATGGGTATAATTAATTCCTCCTACAGAGAGTTTGCCCGGGATGGAAAGGATGCCGCTGTATCGCTCCCGGATACTGGAAGTGGGTTGTGAAGAGCCTTCATTGTAGAAGAAAATTTTGGGATATATTTCTTCTCCTGTATCTTTTTCGGAGGTTTGTAGGATAAGAGAACCGTTCTTTTGAAGCCTTGCTCCGGTCTTTCCGTCTCCCGAAGTAGCCATATCACCCACTACAAAGGCATTGCGGATGTTTACATTGTTGGGTCTTATTTCGTAGATACCTATATTATGGGTGGCATCGGCTTTAAATCGGATATCACCTACTTCATCCAGGCTTCCTACTACATCTCCATATAGTTCCCTGCCCCATATTTTTCGGTTATTGATAGATGCTATATCTTCTTTGTTTGCTTCTACCTGGGCTTTGACTTCTTCGAAATCGTTTTTCGAAGGCATTTGTGCAATATATTCCGGATACTTTGTGGCGTGGGTTCCCTGGGGAATTTCTACTCCTTTTTCTGTAATTGCTTCTTTTACGTCTTTGATAACAGTGGTTGCTGTTTCTATATTTTCTGAAAGTGTATTGTTTGCCATAATTGTACTGGTTTTAGTGGGAGTTTTATTTTTCTGAAAGTTTTTCTAAAAGTGCGGCTATCTGTTCTTCCAGTTGTTTTGATCCTTTTATCTGACTCTTCTAATTTATGTTCCAGCATGCTTGTATCGAGGGGTTTATAGGTTCCGTCATTGGCCAGGAAGGTTGTACCGTCTCCGGTGGAGGTTAAGGAAATACCGTTATAAGAGGGAGCAGTAACATTACCATTTAGATAAGAGGTTCCTTCTACATATAACCTGTGGTTTGTAGTAAATTCCGGCAAATAGGTTTCTCCCAGATAGGTTTTTCCTACTATGGAAAGTACGCCTTCTGAAGCTTCGATGATCCGGGTTGTGTAATCAATGGGGGTATTATCAAAATGGAAGTCTATATAGGGCTTTTGGCCTAATATTTCTACTTGTCCGCTCCATCCTAATGCTACTCCGCTTTTATCGTCGGAGCCGGATTTCTTATTTTCTCCTACAAAAAGATGTGTATCATAATACGCTCTTCCTGTGAAATGGGAGCTACCTTCTACCTGAAGGGTGTATTCCTGTTCTTTTTTTCTGGGTATTTCCTATACAGATTTTACCGGGTATGGATAATACGCCGGTAGCGGCTTCTTTTATGGTTGAGGTGGGATTTGAAGCGCCTTGATGATAAAAGTGTACTCCGGGAGAGGCTTCTGTGGCATCTTTTTCTGAAACCTGTAGTCCTATGGAGCCGTTAGGGAAGATGTTTACTCCTGTTTTTCCATCGCCTGCAGCATTGGTGTTTCCGGTTCTTATCGCAGTGCGGGCAAAGATCACACAGGGGCGTTTGGTGTCGGTACCAATGAAATAGGTGTCGTCGGCAGAGAAATCGATATTTCCTACTTTACTTAGTTTTCCGTTGACTTCTTTGGTGAGAGGTTGTCCCCATAGGGTGCTATCTTCAATTTGGGTAACTCGTTGGGCCAATTCTTCCAGGTCTGTTTTTGAAGTCATTTGGGCTATATATTCGGGATACTCTATAGCATGGGTTCCTTCGGGAATTTCCATTCCTTTTTCGATAATTGCTTCTTTAACCTCTTTGATTACTTCTGCTGCTGTTCCTATGTTTTCTGAAAGTGTATGTTGTGCCATATATCTTTAATTTAAACTAAGTGATTGAAAAAGGGGTGCCCCAGTGGGAACAGGAACACCCCTTTTATAAAAGCATCTTTTACGTCGTGCTTTTTACCGGTTATCAATAACCATTTAAACGGTTTTCCAGCATTTCATTAAGGGTACCGATCATTTCCCGAAGAGTAAGAATATCATCTTTTACTTCTGTCATATCGGTTTGCAAACCGGAAATATTGTTTTTATTGGTCTCGATCTGTGGAAGATTGGCAGACAATAGCACATTAATATCTCCGATGGAACTATCGAGTGTTAAAGCTTTTTCCTGCAGTTCTTCGATATCCTCCTTGTTGGCTTGCACATCCGTTTTCACCTCTTGGAGATCAGTATCCAGCTGCTGGGCTTTTCCCTTTAACTCTGTGATATCCTCCTTGTTGGCTTCTACATCTGTTTTTACTCCCTGGAGTTCGGTATCCATCGTTGAAACTTTTCCTTTCAACTCTGTGATATCCTCCTTGTTGGCTTCTACATCTGTTTTCACTTCTTGCAGATCAGTATCGAGCGTTGAAGTTTTTTCCTGGAGATCCTCAATATGATCTTCATTGGTACTTACTCGTCTTTTAAGTTCGGTAAGTTCGCCACTTTGATCTTCTGTGGCTCCTTGAAGGTCACTGATGGCTTCTTCTGCATCGTAGACACGGTTCTTGAGTTGGTCAAACTCAGCTTTGGAAGCGCGGGAGATATCGGTGGGGTGGCGGTGGTCTCCGCGGGAATAGGCGTTTTCTACTCCGGCACTGGGTACGTCACTATCCATATAGGGGAGGCCCTGATAAGGATTGGTGGCTCCCTGCGGAATCTCATGGAGTGAATCTTCCCAGGAGGGAGTTTCGGCGTTGTACATCCATACGGTACCGGTTTCTCCGCACCAGGCGTATGCTCCGTTCTCGCCTTCGAGTTGCTGGATCTCTAAGTAGGTGATGAAGTAGCCTTTGAAGTATTGCTTTTTACTGAGGTCGTCCGTAATGGAGAGGATGTCCTGCTGGTTTTTGGCAATATCGACTGTATGGGTATCTACTTCCTGCCGCAAGTCAGCGATCTTATCTTTGTGGGATCCTACCTTTTCTTCCAGGGTTTCAATGGCTGAGGCGTTGCTTTGAATGTTCTCTTCATTCTCTGCAATAGTGGTTTCGGCTGTTGAAACACGGCTCTTTAATCCGGAGATCTCTGTGTCGTGTGTAGAGACTTTACCGGTTAGTTCGCCGATGGCTGTTTCATTGGCCTGGATCCGGCCTTGGGCGGAATCAATGGATTCGCCTTGTGCTGCAAGGGTTCCTTCGGCTGTTTCAACGCGCGCTTCTACCACTGCCGCTTCTTCGATGATCTCCCTCAGGCTAACTGCGGTTGTGCTCTTAAACTCCTGGTAGTCTGTGTTCAGGTCATCCAGGTCGCTTTGCAGCTTGCCGGTGTCTGCTTTTACCGGAGCCAGCAGATCATCTGATTCCTGCCGGTTGTAGTAGCTCTCTGCCACCTGCTTTTCGGTAGCTATCCGGTTACCGTTCCAGCTGAGAGGGGCATCGTCTGTCTGAATATGGATACCTCCGATAGTAGGAGATTCTATATTCAACCGGGCCTGGTCTTCGCTGAAGTAGATCTTAGCGTTTTCGGACGTGTTGTACTTCACAGCTACATCGTTTGCCAGGCAGAGATCACCGCTCATCGGGGTGCCTGCATTGCCACTTAAGGAGATGTAGTTCCCTTGTCCGGCTTCCAGGTCATTGATGCGCTCGTTAATAGAACCGGATTCATTCTCTATTAGTTGGGTAAGGGACTCTACGAAAGAGTCTATCTTCTCCTCTAAGGAGGTGATGTCCTGGCTGATGCCGCTGATGGCTGATTCGGCACCGGCTGCTTTCTCTTTTAATGTTTTAACTCTTCCGCTTACGGCTTCCAGGTCGGAGGCTGCGGCCCGGCTGCTATCGGTCGGGTGCACATGGTTACCCCGTGCATATTCGGAAGAGGTACCCGCAGAAGCGGTTCCATCCATTTCCGGCTCCTGGTTATAAGGGGCTGATCCTTCTGTGGGGATCGGCTGGAAAGAGTCCTGCCAGGTAAGCAGGTCGGCGTTGTATACCCAGACTGTACCGCTCTGGCCATTCCAGGCGAAGGCACCCCGTGTTCCCTGCAGGTCGGTGATCTCGGCAGTGGTAGCAAAATAGCCTTTAAAGAGTTCTGCATTGTCTACCTCTTTTTCCAGCTCTGTGATGCGGCGGGTATTGGTATCTACATCGCTGTGCAGGCCTTCCAGATCGCCTTTTACTTCTACAAAGGAGGCTTGGGTCTCTTCCTGCAACTTCCCGACTTCACCGGTAAGTTCAGTGGCGTTTTCTTCGGCTGCATCGAGTCGGCCTTTCAGGCTACCGATTTCGCTACCTGCTTCTGTGAGTTGCTCTTCGTGTTTGCCTGCGATGGTTTCGAGGTTTTCCAGACGTTCTTTGGCTTCCTCTTCCAGGGCATCGTATTCTCCTTTGAGGGAGGATAGGTCGCCGGCTGCTTGTTCCACCTCTTTTTTGAGGGCTACCTCCTGGCCGTTGGCTTTCACTGTACCGGCTTCGGCAACGAGGTTGATACCGCCGATACCGCCGCTTATTACCTGGGTCTCCTGCTTCTCCGGGTTGTGGCTTACATAGCTGCTTCCGGAATCGGACAGACGTAGTTTCTGGTCGCTACTTAACCAGATATCTCCACTTATTTTAGTGGATTGGGAGTTACCGGCGAGTTTCAGATAGTTATCCAGGTCGGTTACTGCGGCACGGGTCTCATCGGTAGGATGCCGGTGGTCTCCGCGGGCATATTCGGTGGATTGTCCGGCAGAGGCTACATCGTCTACCAGCGGCAGGGAATCAGACGGGAATACGGACTGGTCGGGTACAGCTACTCCGGAGTCTATCCAGGAATTGCCGTCATATACCCATACGGTACCGGTTTCTGCACTCCAGGCGTACGCACCTTCGGCGCCTTCAATGCGATGGATCTCGTCGTTGGTTTCGTAATAGCCTTTGAAGTGCTCTTCGTTGGTAAAGTCTTCCCGCAATTGCCTAATCTCTTTGCAGTGCAGGATGAGTTTTTCTTTGTTGGTGTCTACATCTGTGCGTACACCTTCGAGTGCGCCGTTTACTGCGGTCAGTGCCTCTTCGGTGGCATCCCGTAGTTTATCAACCTGGTTGCTGCACTCGGAAGTGCTCTTTTCTGCTTCTTCTAAACGCTCTTTCAGGTTGTCTACTTCGCCGTTCACTGCGGTGATCTGCTGTTCGTGCCTACCTGCCAGTGTTTCCAGGTCTGTTAAACGTTCTCCGGATGCTTCTTCGTGGGTATCGTATTCGGTTTTCAGGGAAGAGAGATCACCGGCAACTTTTTCTACCTCTTCTTTAAGGGCTACTTCCCGGCCGCTCGCTTTTACCGTACCGTTCTCAGCGATCAGGTTAATACCTCCGATACCGGCACCTACAAACTGTGTCTCCTGTTTTTCCGTATGGTGGGTTACATAGCTGCTTCCGGAATCGGATACACGGAGTTTTTGATCGGCTTTCAGCCAGATATCTCCGCTTACCGGCGTGCTTTGTGTATTGCCGGCGAGTTTCAGGTAGTTATCCAGGTCGGTTACTGCGGCACGGGTATCGTCGGTAGGGTGCCTGTGGTCTCCGCGGGCGTAATCGGTAGAGCTACCGGCTGAGGCTACATTGTCTACCAGGGGAAGGGAGTCGGAGGGCATAACCGACTGGTCGGGGACCAACGTACCTGAATCTACCCAGGAGTTACCGTCGTATATCCATACGGTACCGGTTTCTGCACTCTATGCGTATGCGCCCTCTGCGCCTTCGATACACTGGATCTCTATATTGGTATCGTAGTATCCTTTGAAGTGTTGCTCGTTGTTGAAGTCTTCGCGCAGCTGGTCAATATCGGTACGGTTAACGGTAATGTTCTTGCTGTTCTCGTCTACATCTTTGCGCAATTCTTCCAGGGTTTCATTTACTTCTCCGAACACTTTTTCCGTATCGCTGTCCAGGGTTTCGAGGTAATCTTCCAGGTCGTCTACCCGCTCATCGGTTTCGTCTACCCGTTTGTTTACCTTTCCGATCTGCTCTTCCAGCTCTTTTACGCTGTTCGCTACGGAGTTGAAGCCTGCGGCAGTCTCCTCTTTCAGGTCATCCACACCGGCCTGTACATCAGTGATCTTACGGTTGAGATCTTCTTCGAGGTTGTCTACTCTTCCTGAAAGAGCTTCTACACCCTGGTTGGAATTCTCTATGTCTGATAGATAGGCGACCTGGTTTACTTGGCCGTCCCGTGTTTCTACATAGGGACGATTGTCTGATTTGAGGATGGTATCCATGTGGGTAGAACCCAGCTCTACCTGGTTCTCGGCAGTCATGCCTACCATGGGATAAGTATTGCCTTCTTCTGTTACGCCACTCAGGGAGGCTCCGTTTTTCAGGGTTACATTTTTACAGGCACGGATGTTATTCTTTTTATCGTACGTTACCACATCTTCTATATCATTGCTTTTGAGCAGGGGTGCTCCCTGGAAGGTTACCTGGGTATCGGTTACTTCCAGCTCTTTGATGGAAACTTTCCTGCCTTCGTCGGTCGCAATAGAGACATTTTGCCGGGAAGCTACTTCAATGGAGTTTTTGGATTGGATGTTTACGGATCTGTTGGCTCCGTTCACCACTGCTCCCATAGAGGCAATGCTTTTATAAGTACCGTCGTCTGCCAGGGCTTTATCGCCTTTGCCATCTATGGTTACCGCATCCAGTTTTCTGCGATCCTGTGCATCGAGCTCGTGGACGGGTTTGTTTACTTTGACTACGTTCCCGCACGGGGTAACGCCCATCAGGTTATCCACATCGTCCCACTCGGTGGTCTTGATACACGATGTGTCTACATATTTTTTATTATTACAACAACTCATAATTTTAGGGTTTTAAGAAGGAAAGGGAGGGAGACGCCTGGTTTACCCTCCCTTTCGATCCATGAACATTTATATACAGTTACGCGGATGCGCCTGAAAGTTTTTCTATTACACCTTCTGCAACGGGGTAGGGTAGATCCTGGCTGAAGTCGGTAAAAGTGAGGTTATACCCATTGAGGTCGGCGAAAGTGGCTCCTGTCTGGGCTGTTCCGTCGGTAAGGGTTACATACTCATCGTAACTGAAATACCAGTATTTACCGTTATTATCCAGGATGACCATCACCAGGTCGGATACGGCCAGCTGGGAGATCTCTAACCGCTTGTCGGTCTCCATCTTTGAGAACTGGAATACAATGGCTGATTCGTAATAGAAAGAGCCTGCGGCATCGTCTTTGGTAAAGGTGGTGGTTACACTACCTGTCTGTTTTCTGAACTCATATTCATGAAAGGCACCGCTGTCGGCATCAATGGTCTTAATGACTCCATCTACTACGGTTGTGCTTTTAATACGGTCGGCACAGGCGATCCATGCCTTTCTGATACCTCCTACATTGGTATCGCAATCACGGGTCATACCCGTTAAACTCATACAACATCCCATAATTTTATAATTGTTTTACGTTTAGTGGACTATTTGTTACATTCACATTCAGGGTATTGCTTACCGCACCCAGGATAAGGTTTTCGTCGAAAGTGGCGAGGATCACTTCGTCGGGGAATACGACCTGTACTCCCAGGAAGAATTTGATCACGTAGCGCCATAGCTGGTTGTCTCTGGAGTACCAGAAGTCGAGCGACTCCATATCGTCCATAAAGTCGGTACCCAGTACTATGTTGTTGATGGGGGTTACCATAGCGATCCCTGTACCGCGCAGGCCTTCTACGGCCATCATGCGCATGCCGTTGGGCAGAGTGGCAAGTTTATCCGGCGATTTTCCTGCCGGGGCGTGGTACATATTTTCAAAGAAGAGGGAGTTAAATACGGCTCCCTGGATACGGGGATCGATGAACATGACAAGGTCGCCGCGTGCCTTCATGTTGCGGGTGACGTGTGCATCGAGCGACATAAGGGTTCTGAGCAGGTTGCCTGATGTGTAGTTGAATTTCATGGACGAAGGGGTCTCTTCGTCTACGATCTTGAGGATACCGTCCAGGCGGTTCAGGTTGCCATCTGCCAGGGAAGTGTCTCCCCGGAATACAAGGTCTTCGGCGTTGATGCGTACGGAATTGAGTACGCCGTCTACAAATTCTTCGTATAGTTCGCCTAAGGATTCTTTGCCGGCTTCGATGCGGATCATTTTGCCGGTAAAGTAGTTGGTGAGGTCCATATCGCAGATCTCGTCCGAGGTCTTGATACAGGTTACCTGGATATCTCTGTCTACGATCTCCTGGTTGCCGGCGTTCTCCCAGCCGCAATTGCAGTCGATAAAGTTGGTGTTTACATCGATGATGCCGATTTTACGACTTGTTTTTACTCCGAATTCCCAGCGGGGAAAGATGGAGAAAAGGGATTCTCCCTGAAAAATGTTTTTTCTGATAAGTTCTACGCCGCAATCCTCTACAAAGGGCGTAAGTCCTGATAAATCTAATGCCATATTCTGTTTTTTAATAATTAGTTCTCCATTTTTTGATCGCTTTATCCAGCTTTGGATCTCCTGTGGATTTAAAATTGCCGTTGCTGAAGCTATAAGCGTGGGAGCCGTTCTCGATCACTCCTGCTGCGGGTGCTTTCCTGAATTTTGCAACGTCTGTTTTTAGTTCTGCGATCTCTTTTTTTGTTTGTCGATCTTCTTTTTTAACTCTTCATTGCTTTCTGCAAGTTCACTTAGGTTGGAGACTTCGGCTACGAGGTCGTTTACAATTTCGACCAGTTGGTTGTAGTCTTTGACGCTTACTTCTCCATCTTCGGGTAGGGAGTTTGCGCCTTTTTCTTCTTCCATCTCCTCTTCTCCGGCAGCTTCTTGGTCCATATCCGAGATACATCCGTCTGTTACCTCGATCAGGGTACCATCTTCTGCCTGATAGGTTCCGTCGGGAGCGGGTTGCATCTCACCTACATCGTTCAGGATGTATACATCGGTGCCGATGCCCAGTTCGCCATCATACTGCAAAGGACCTTTATCGGTCTCTATTGCACTGAAATCGACCTTCAATAGTCGGGCCAGTTTCACTTTACATTTTCTTAAAACATCACTCATTGCGGATTAAAAAATTAATTGTTTGATATAGTTCACATAGTTGTTTTCTTGTAAACGGGTACGAAGAAAACGCTTTGTTTGTCTTTGCCAGGGAGCCGGATATCTCTATGGAGTATCCATTGAGGTTGCCTGCTTTGATCTTTTTCCATATTTCCGGGTTGTCGACTTTGTAGCTGGTCATCCAGGAGCCGTTTTCTACGTCTTCGAATTCGGGGAGATTGAGGCGCAGGTGATCCCGCATAATAAAGGATTCGAAGAGGTAGATCCCGTTGGTACCATCGGCATGGTTAATGTTGACCGAAGTATTGTTCTTATCTTTCATGAATTTGTAGACGATCTTTTCGATGACCTGGGGCTCGAATACACAGAAGTACTCTCCGAATTCGTTGTCGTTCCTGTATATGGGGTAGTTGGCCCGTATGGCTACTCCGGTTACGACTCTTTTTTCTTCGTTCAGGGAGTATTTGAATCCTTTTACTTTTTTCACCGGGTTTTTGCTGAATTTGATAAAGGCTTTTTCTACAGCGGGGTCGTCTACGATGGACATGGTGCTTACGCCTTCGTCTTCGGCGTCGGGATCTATGTCCCAGGTGTATATGGGTAAATCTTTAATCATTTTATTTTCCTCCTACTTAGTTATTGTACGTTGTTTTAAAAGTGTCTGGATTTTATTTATTTTTCTTTGGGGGAAGGGTATGTGTATGGCTTTCCTGTTTAGTGATTGGAGGGGGGGAGTGTTTTTGTCTGGGAAATAAGAAGCAATATTGATCTTTTTATAAGGATAGGGGAGAAGGAACTTGTTTACCGGGGCTGGTTCTCTTGTTCACCGGGAGATATTCTTCCGGTGAACGGGGGAGAATAATAAAACGGGAGCGTAAAAAATGGGGATTAGTAAGAAAAAGGAAAAATAGTGTGAATAGTTTGTGTGAGATAACGTGTTGATAAATATGATTTTATGTCTGGAGGATGAGATTAAGAAACGAAAGAACTATTAAATTGTATATAAT
>JAJQBG010000275.1 GCA_021203405.1 Bacteroides sp. | reverse complement strand
TCCCAGAACAGGGCGAGATTCCTTAATAAGAGTTAATAAAAGGGCCGCTATTCCGGAAATTTCCGGAAAACGCCCTTCACATATAAGACAAAAAATAGTATTATTCTTCCGCCTGACTGGCTTCGAACTCTTTGATGAGTTTATCCTGTACGTCAGAAGGAACTAATTCATAACTGGAAAATTTCATAATGAACGAAGCACGGCCTCCTGTAAGAGAGCTTAAAGCGGTTGAATAAGAAGACATCTCTTTCAGAGGAACCTTTGCACTCAGTTTTTCATATCCTTTTTCACTGTTCATTCCCATGATCATGGCGCGGCGGCCCTGCAGATCTCCCATTACATCTCCCATCTTATCACTGGGAACAAAGACTTCCACATCATAAATGGGCTCCAGGATCTTAGGACCTGCCTGCTTGAAGGCTTCGCTGAAAGCATTACGCCCGGCAAGCATAAATGAAATTTCATTGGAATCTACCGGGTGCATCTTTCCATCGTATACGATCACCCGTACATCGCGTGCATAAGAACCGGTAAGGGGTCCCTGTTCCATACGGGCCATAATTCCTTTTAAAATAGCAGGCATAAAACGCGTATCAATAGCACCTCCTACAACACTGTTAATAAACACTAACTTACCCTCCCATTCCAAGGAGATCTCTTCACTGCCTTTGACATTCATCTTATATTCCTGGCCATTGAACTTATAGGTGTCAGGCAGCGGCATCCCTTCTTTATAAGGTTCAACGATCAGGTGAACTTCACCGAACTGACCGGCACCTCCGGATTGTTTTTTATGGCGATAATCGGCACGGGCAGCTTTGGTTATAGTTTCCCGGTAGGGTATCCTGGGTTCTTCGTACCGGATCTGGATCTTCTCATTGTTCTCCAGCCGCCATTTCAACGTGCGAAGGTGGAATTCTCCCTGTCCATGAATAAGGATCTGACGCAGTTCCTTGGATTGTTCCACGATCCAGGTAGGATCTTCTTCGTGCATGCGATTCAGGACACTCATCATTTTTTCAGTGTCTGATTCATTGACCGCTTTAATAGCACGGGTATATTTGGAATTGGGATATTTAATGAAATCAAACCGATTATGGGCATCTCTAGCATTGAGGGTATTACCTGTTCTCACATCTTTCAGCTTTACAGTAGCACCAATATCACCGGCCTGCAATTCGTCAACTTTAATACGGTTGGAGCCGGCTACTACATAGAGCTGTGCTATACGCTCCTTAGAACCTCTATCTACATTGGTAAGATCGTCTCCCTCTTTGACCTTACCACTCATTACTTTAAAATAAGAGACTTCACCAATGTGGGGCTCTACGCTGGTTTTAAAGAAGTAGAGAGAGGTCGGGGCATTTACATCAGGAGCGATCGCTTCTCCATCCGTATTCTCGACTTTAGGCATCTCCGAAACAAAGGGAACGACATTTCCCAGGAACTCCATTAAGCGGCGTACCCCCATATCTTTTCCGGCACATACACAGAAAACAGGGAACATTCCCCGGGAAGCAAGTCCTTTCCGTATCCCTTCACGCATTTCATCTTCTGTGAGTGACTCTTTTTCAAAGAACTTTTCCATCAGTTCTTCGTCGTTCTCAGCTGCTGCTTCTACAAGAGCCTTATGCATCTCCATGGCTTTATCCATCTCTTCAGCAGGTATTTCTTCGATAGAAGGTGCACCGCCTTCAGGCTTCCAGGAATACTTCTTCATAAGCAGGACATCGATCAGGGAATTAAAATCAGGTCCTGTATGTAAAGGATATTGAATGGGTACTACTTTGGATCCGTATATATCTTTCAGCTGTTCCAGGATATTATCGTAATCGCATTTTTCATTGTCCAGCTGATTGACCAGGAAAATAACCGGTTTGCCAAATTTTTCCGTATACCGGAAATGGTTCTGGGTACCTACCTCCACGCCATACTGCCCGTTCAATAAAATAATAGCCGTATCCGTCACATTCAGTGCAGTTACAGCTCCGCCTACGAAATCGTCCGATCCCGGACAATCAATTATATTTAATTTTTTATTATTCCACTCTGTATGAAGTACAGTCGAAAAAACAGAATAGCCATACTCATTCTCCACCGGGAAGTAGTCACTTACGGTATTTTTACCCTCTACTGTCCCTCTGCGTTTTATAAGACCACTCTCGTAGAGCATCGCTTCTACAAGGGTGGTTTTTCCTGAGCCTGAACTACCCAATAGGGCTATGTTCTTAATTTCATTGGTTTTGTATACTTTCATGATATAGAAACATTAAGAGTTTATTAAAAAAACATATCAAGTGGAGCGCAAAATAGAAAAATTTGACCGCTATCGCAATTATTTACCAGTGTTAAAAAACAATGTTATTTAACACGATATCCTTTTTATATCTCTCTATAACGGTCTTTACAGGGGAAATAAAATCAACTCTGCTTATTCTCGGCTCTATGCTCAGGGATGCTGCCTGGTTTCGGGAACCGGCTCTTCTTTAATAAGATCACTCAGGAAAATAATCGTCTGTTTCTGAGTAGGTATATTATACATGGCAGCATTGGTATTCTTACCGACTTTTATGGTAATACTCTCTTTGGGAAGGGTCTGGAACATCTCTTCATCGGTCGTATCATCTCCGATAGCCATGATAAAGTCATAGTTTCCTTTACCTATCAACCGTATAGCTTCTGCCCCTTTACTATAACCGGAAGCTTTTACTTCAATAATTTTATTCCCTTTCATAACGGTCAGGTTCAGGCGGGCACAAGGAGCGATCAGGGCGTTCAGTAACTGGTTGACCCGAAGTTCTGCCAGCCAGACATCTACTTCCCTGTAATGCCAGACTACAGCTGTTTTTTTGATCTCCAGCTTGGAACCCGGGGTTTTTTTAACCATGTGCTTCATGATGCGGAGTATCTCTTCGTCCCAGTGCATCTCTTCTCCGTTGGCATGCCACTCTCCTTTCTTCTTATAAAAGGCTCCGTGCTCAGCTGCCAGTCCGATCGGTAATCCTCCCAGCCAGGTATCCAGGGTGGCTTTATCCCGTCCGCTACTAGTTACCACATAATTACGGGGATCGTCCGCAAGTTTTTGTAACAGGGTTATCAGGGAGGGAGTCGGAAAGGCTTTCCGGGCATCGTTCCGGAAAGGAACTAAGGTACCATCATAATCCAGGAGGATCAGTCTTTTACGGGCGTTATTATACAATTCCTTGATACGGATAAAATTAGTTTTCTCTACAATTTTCTGCTGTAACTCATCATTTCGGAGTTTTACTCCTTTTAATTCTTTTATAAAATCATGGGCCCATTGTTCTACAGTCTGGGTAGAGATGATCTCCTGCATATCTTTCAACGCCTCAAGCTGCTCCTTTTCAGGCATTTCCAACGCTTTGACCAACGCGTTCTCAATCTCGTGTATATCGGTAGGATTCACGATAATAGCTTCAGAGAGCTCAATGGAAGCACCTGCCATTTCACTGAGAATGAGTACTCCCGGGGAATCCCTTTTGGCCGCCAGGAACTCTTTGGCTACCAGGTTCATTCCATCCCTGAGGGGAGTGACTAAGGCAATATCCGCAATATGATAAAGAGCGGCAACCTCTTCAAAAGAGAAAGAACGGTAGAAATAATGTACCGGTACCCATTCTAATGTGGCATATTTCCCGTTAATGGCTCCTACGGCCTGGTCTATATCTGTTTTCAGATCTGCATAACTTTCTACTTTATCACGGGAAGGAGATACGATCATCACTAAAGAGACCTTCTCCTGGTATTCGGAATGATGCTCCAGAAAACATTCGAAAGCCTGAAGACGGATCAGTATTCCTTTGCTGTAATCTAACCGGTCTACTGAAATAACCAGTTTATTTTCACCAAAACTTTTTTTAAAGTCTTCTGCATTTTCCCGGATCTCCGGATTGAGGATAGCATCGTAATATAGCTTATAATTGATCCCCATGGGTATCGCATCCACGTCCACCACCCGGCGATCTAACTGTATCTCATCCAGGGTACAGTCAAGATTAAGGACCCGGTAAACAGTACTGATAAATGCCGCATGTAACTATGGGTATGAAAAGCGATCAGATCGGCTCCCAGAATACCATTCAGCAGGTCAGCACGCTCAGGAAGGGCACGGAACAGTTCATAGGAGGGAAAAGGAATGTGGAGAAAATATCCGATACTGACATCAAATATCTTTTCCCGGATCATACCCGGCAAAAGCATAAGCTGATAGTCCTGTACCCATATAATATCTCCCGGCTCTATAATTTGTATAACAGCTTCACAAAAGAGGGCATTTACCTGCTGATAAGCCTCCCAGTATTTATATTCATAATGCATATAAGTGGAGAAGTAATGGCAAAGAGGCCAGAGTATACTATTACTATATCCTTCATAGTAATTTTCAATCTGCTCCGGAGTAAGGTATACCGGATGGAATGCCAGCCCGTCTAATTGTTGATCTATTTTAGCCCGCTGATCTTCATCCTCTATATACATACCCGGCCATCCGACCCAGTGTTTTTCCCCGCTCGTGGTGAGGGAATCAAGTCCGGTAGCCAGTCCGCCGTCACTACGGGTTATTTCATAAGTACCATTTTCTTCTACTATTTTTACAGGTAAACGGTTCGCTACAATTATCAGTTTCATGAGAAGTATTTTATTAAATCAACAGCGTCATTGACGGTAGTATCCCGGTAGGTTCCGGTATACTAAAACAACAATCGGCCCGGGTGGTTTGTTTAGAGAACATCTGCTATATATTATTCCAGGATACAATAATTTTATACGCTACATATATATATATATATATGAAGAATCTGGACTACGGAGTAATAG
>JAJQBG010000338.1 GCA_021203405.1 Bacteroides sp. | reverse complement strand
CAGCGAAGCACAGAGTGGTGGAAATTCCTGCCTCAAACCTGAAAAAGGAGATTACAAAGATCCTTTTAGACCAGGGTTACATTCTTAATTATAAGTTTGTAGAAGATGGCCCTCAGGGCACTATTAAAATTGCGTTGAAGTACGATACTGTAAACAAAGTAAACGCTATTAAAAAGTTAATCAGAATATCTTCTCCGGGTTTACGTCAGTATACCGGATATAAAGATATGCCGCGTGTAATTAATGGATTGGGTATTGCTATAATATCTACTTCTAAAGGTGTGATGACAAACAAGGAAGCTGCCAATCTGAAAATTGGTGGTGAAGTATTGTGTTATGTATATTAATAAAGGAGGAGTAAAGCAATGTCAAGAATAGGAAAATTACCCATTAGCATACCCGCCGGTGTTACAGTTACGCAGAAAGATAATATTGTTACTGTAAAAGGTCCGAAAGGAGAATTAAGTCAGTATGTAAATCCGCTGATCGCGGTAAGTGTGGAGGATAATCAGATCGTATTGAGCCGCAGTAGCGAAGAAAAGCAGGAAAAGGCTTTTCATGGACTGTACAGATCTCTGGTTAATAATATGATAGTCGGCGTATCTGAAGGTTACAAGAAAGAGCTTGAACTGGTAGGGGTTGGTTACCGTGCTTCCAATAATGGAAATATTATTGAACTTATCCTGGGATACACTCACAGTATATTTATTCAGTTACCTCCTGAAATCAAGGTTGAAACAAAAATGGAGAGAAACAAGAACCCGCTTATTATTCTTGAATCGTGTGATAAGCAACTTTTAGGACAGGTATGTTCTAAGATCCGTTCTTTCCGTAAGCCTGAACCGTATAAAGGTAAAGGTATTAAGTTTGTGGGCGAAGTAATTCGGAGAAAGTCTGGTAAATCAGCTGGTGCTAAATAATTTACGTAAATTTATATTATCATGACAACGAAATTAGAAAGACGAGTAAAAATTAAATATAGAATACGTAATAAGATATCAGGCACAACTGAGTGTCCGCGTATGAGTGTATTTAGAAGTAACAAGCAAATCTACGTTCAGATCATTGATGATCTGTCTGGTAAGACTTTAGCTGCTGCATCTTCTCTGGGGCTGGAAGGAAAAATGGCCAAGAAGGAACAGGCTGCAAAAGTTGGTGAAATGATTGCCAAAAAAGCTCAGGAAGCTGGAGTAACTACGGTTGTTTTCGACCGTAACGGTTACCTGTATCACGGGAGAGTTAAGGAAGTGGTTGATGCCGCACGTAATGGCGGGCTTAAATTTTAATAGTTATGGCAATTAATAATAGAGTAAAAATAAGTAACGATATAGAGTTGAAGGACAGATTGGTGGCTATCAACCGTGTTACCAAGGTAACTAAAGGGGGGAGAACATTCAGTTTTTCTGCTATTGTAGTTGTAGGGAATGAAGATGGTATCATCGGCTGGGGTCTTGGTAAGGCCGGCGAAGTTACCGCTGCTATTGCAAAAGGAGTGGAAGCTGCTAAAAAGAATCTTACCCGTGTACCCGTACTGAAAGGTACTGTACCTCATGAGCAGCTGGCTCATTTTGGTGGTGCTGAAGTATTGATCATGCCTGCTTCTCACGGTACCGGAGTGGTTGCCGGTGGGGCGATGCGTGCGGTACTTGAAAGTGTAGGTATTACAGATGTACTGGCAAAATCAAAAGGCTCTTCAAATCCTCATAACCTGGTTAAAGCTACTATTAAAGCTCTCTCTGAAATGAGAGATGCCAGAATGGTTGCTCAGAACAGAGGAATTAGTATGGAAAAAGTATTCAGAGGCTAATAAGGAGGTAATACAATGGCAACTATAAAAATTAAGCAAACAAAGAGCAGAATCGGGGCACCGGAAGATCAGAAAAGAACACTGGATGCACTGGGTCTTCGTAAAATGAATCGTGTGGTTGAACATGAGGCCACTCCTGCAATTCTTGGTATGGTAAATAAGGTAAGACACCTGGTTACCGTTATTAAGTAATTTATTGTTGAATAAAAAATAAAATACAATATGAACTTGAGTAATTTGAAGCCTGCAGAAGGATCTACTAAAACAAGAAAAAGAGTTGGACGTGGTCCCGGTTCAGGTTTAGGTGGAACTTCGACCAGAGGTCATAAAGGAGCGAAGTCAAGATCCGGATATTCCAAGAAGATTGGTTTTGAAGGTGGACAGATGCCTTTGCAACGCCGTGTTCCGAAATTCGGTTTTAAGAATATCAACAGAGTTGAATACAAAGCTATTAACCTGGATACTATTCAAAAGCTGGCTGAAGCCAAAAATTTGACTAAAGTGGGGGTTAATGATTTGATCGAAGCTGGTTTTATCTCTTCCAAACAATTGGTTAAAATTCTTGGTAACGGTAGTCTGACAGCGAAACTTGAAGTAGAAGCACATGGATTCTCAAAGAGTGCTGTTGCAGCTATTGAAGCCGCTGGTGGAAATGCTGTAAAACTCTGATTCAATGAGAAAAGCTATTGAAACATCAAAGAATATATGGAAGATTGAGGATCTGAGACAACGGATCCTCATCACTATATTGTTTGTTGCTATTTATCGATTCGGTTCGTACGTGGTTCTGCCAGGCATTAACCCTGCTATGTTAACACAACTGCATCAACAGACCAGCGAGGGTTTGTTAGCACTTTTAAATATGTTTTCCGGTGGAGCGTTCTCGAATGCTTCTATTTTTGCATTGGGAATTATGCCCTATATATCGGCTTCCATTGTAATTCAGTTGTTGGCAATAGCAGTTCCGTATTTCCAGAAGTTGCAGCGTGAAGGTGAGAGTGGAAGAAGAAAGATCAATCAGTATACACGCTATTTGACAATAGCTATCTTGTGTGTACAGGCTCCTTCCTACCTGATCAACCTTAAGATGCAGGCAGGTCCTGCTTTGAATCCAGGGATTGACTGGACATTCTTCATTATTACGTCTACTCTTATTCTGACGGCGGGAAGTATGTTCATTTTGTGGTTGGGTGAGCGTATTACAGATAAAGGTATCGGTAACGGTATTTCTTTTATCATTTTGATCGGTATTATTGCTCGTCTTCCCCAATCTCTTTTTCAGGAGATCGTATCACGTATTTCTGAAAAGACCGGTGGTTTGATCATGTTCCTTTTTGAGATCATCTTTCTGTTATTTGTTATTGGTGCTGCGATTATGCTGGTACAGGGAACCAGAAAAATTCCTGTACAGTATGCCAGAAAGATCGTAGGTAACAAACAATATGGAGGTGCGCGTCAGTATATACCGTTGAAAGTAAATGCTTCGGGGGTTATGCCTATCATCTTTGCACAGGCGATCATGTTTATTCCTATCACCCTGATCGGATTTATCGGTGCGGAGAGTGCAAGCTCTTTTGTACAGGCTATGTCTGATATTACAGGATTCTGGTATAACTTTGTATTTGCTGTATTGATCATTTTATTTACTTATTTCTATACAGCTATTACAATCAATCCGAATCAGATGGCTGAAGATATGAAACGCAATAACGGTTTCATACCAGGTATTAAACCCGGCAAGAATACTGCGGAGTATATTGATGAGATCATGTCTCGTATTACACTTCCGGGATCTTTCTTTCTGGCGTTGATTGCTATTATGCCTGCGTTTGCCGGATTGTTCGGAGTGAAGACCGACTTTGCACAATTCTTCGGAGGAACTTCATTGTTGATCCTCGTGGGAGTTGTACTGGATACGCTTCAACAGGTAGAGAGTCATCTTCTGATGAGACATTACGACGGTTTGTTGAAGTCAGGACGTATTAAAGGACGTTCCGGTAATGTTGCGGCATATTAATATTGAAAATAAGAAATGATATTTCTTAAAACAGAGGATGAGATTGAATTGTTACGCCAGAGTAATCGTCTTGTAGGGCTTACTTTGGCGGAACTTGCGAAGAATATAAAACCGGGTGTAACTACCCGGGAACTTGATAAAATAGCGGAAACATTTATTCGTGATCATGGTGCGATCCCTACTTTTAAGGGATTCCCGAATCCTTACGGTGACCCGTTTCCTGCATCAATTTGTACTTCAGTCAATGAACAGGTTGTTCATGGAATCCCAAACGACCTGCCTTTGAAAGAAGGGGATATTGTCTCGATTGACTGCGGCACGTTTATGAATGGTTTTTGTGGAGATTCGGCCTATACTTTTTGTGTGGGAGAGGTCGACCCGGAAGTTTTAAAGCTTTTGCGGGTAACTAAAGAAGCCCTTTATATCGGAATCCGGAATACCGTTCAGGGTAAAAGGATCGGTGATATAGGTTTCGCTATTCAACAGCATTGTGAAAGTAACTCTTTTGGCGTGGTCAGGGAGTTTGTCGGACACGGTATTGGTAAGAATATGCACGAAGATCCTCAGGTTCCTAATTTTGGTAAAAAAGGATACGGACCTTTGATGAAGAACGGACTTTGTCTGGCTATTGAGCCGATGATCACTCAGGGAACCAGACAGGTGGTGATGGAGAATGACGGATGGACGGTACGTACGAAAGATCGTAAATGTGCAGCTCATTTTGAGCATACGGTAGCGATCCGGAACAGGAAGGCGGATATTTTATCAACGTTTGAATATATAGAAGAAGTTTTAGGAAATAAAGCAATTTAATATGGCTAAACAATCTACAATAGAGCAAGACGGAGTAATTGTCGAAGCATTGTCAAATGCTATGTTTCGGGTCGAATTGGAAAATGGACATGAGATCACGGCTCATATTTCCGGTAAGATGAGAATGTATTATATCAAGATCCTGCCGGGAGATAAAGTGCGTGTTGAAATGTCTCCTTATGATTTGACCAAAGGAAGAATCGTTT
>JAJQBG010000316.1 GCA_021203405.1 Bacteroides sp. | reverse complement strand
GCATAGTAGGGGTATCAATGATGTTAACATCGTGTGCCGATAAAATGGAGTATCATGAATATGTCAACTATGATGCTGATTATGTAAAGAAAACGTTTGGGGATGTGGGCGGTTTGATCTCCGACATATACCTGGGTATGGATGTCGATTTCGGGAACTACAGTGGTGCTATTCTGGGTTCCGCTTCCGATGAATCGGAATACGCCTATACCGGCAATGCGATCACAGATTTCTACAACGGTGCCTGGAGTCCCACCAATGCCAAAGAATCGATGTGGAATTCCTGCTACAAGCAGATAGCGAACTGTAACCGCTACCTGACCGAGTTTACCGGGCTGACATTCCCTGATCTGGTATTGACTCCCGCCTATCAACAGCAAATGTATCGTTACAATAACTATCAGTACGAAGTACGCTTTTTAAAGGCCTACTTCTACTTTAACCTGACCCGTCAGTATGGAGACGTTCCTTTTGTAGAAGAGGGCATGAGTAACGATGAGATCAATACACTCTCCCGTACCCCTTCGGAGGAGATCTTTGAATTTATAATCAGCGAATGTGAGGTGATCCAGGACCTGATCATCGAGGATTACGAAGATCTGGGTGATCTGGCACTACCGAGTGAACCTGCCGAAACCGGTCGTATAGACCGACTCACTGTATTGGCGTTGAAGGCCCGTGCAGCTCTGTATGCAGCCAGTCCCTTGTTTAATCCAAGTAATGATCAGCAGTTGTGGCATCGTGCCGCAACATTCACAAAAGAGCTTATTGAAGCCTGTGAGGACAGGAAAATGAAGTTGGTAGAGGATTACAGTTTACTCTGGACAGCTAAGAACTACGAGGATGCGGGCGAAGAAATCATTTTTGGTCGTCGTGCCAATACACTGACCAATTCGTTCGAGAGATACAATTTCCCTGCCGGACTGGAGAACTGTAGCGGTGGCAACTGTCCTACGCAGACACTGGTGGATGCTTATGAAATGCAGGCAACAGGTTTGCCCCCCGAAACGGGTAGCGGATCTGTCGAAGAAAATCCCTATTATGAGGGCCGCGACCCGCGTTTCGCACTGACTATTGCTGTCAACGGTGATACCTGGCCCAATTGGAATACCACTCCGCTACAAACTTACCAGGGAGGAGCCAACGGGGAGCCTTTGAGCGGTGGTACCCCCACAGGTTACTACCTGAAGAAGTATTGCCAGGGTACATTGATTACAGCTACTTCCGGTTCATCCACAGCTTATCATACCTGGATCACCTTCCGTTTGGGAGAATTCTACCTGAACTATGCCGAAGCTGTATTGAACTGGTTAGGAGATCCGTATGCCACTGATGATGAGTTTACCATGACGGCTGCCGAAGCACTCAATAAAACCCGTGTGCGTGCCGGTATGCCTACTGTGCCGGCTGGTTTGAGTAACGAAACGTTTATGGAAAAATATAAAAATGAACGTATGGTAGAGCTGGCATTCGAGGGACACCGTTTCTGGGATGTGCGCCGCTGGAAAGAGGGAGCCAAATACTTCAGCAGCATTGACGAAATGAAGATCACCCTCAATGCAGATGGTACTTATACATACACTCGTCAGACCGTGCAACGCCAGTGGGATGATAAGATGTATTTCTTCCCCATTCCTCAAAGTGAAAGAGCGAAGAATCCGAACCTGACACAAAATCCGGGTTGGTAACTTCATTTAACTATTTGTGAAACTAAATATATAAGAAAATGAAAAAATATTATATTCTATGGGGAATACTCGCCCTGTTGATCGTAGCAGCCTGCTCGGATGATGATATCAATACCGGCACATCTGAGTCGGAACCGCTACCCGAGCTACCCACCTATATTGTGACCGGAAGCCGCGCTATGTGGGTGAGTTACGACCCTACGCCGGATCTGGATGTAAATGCTACCACCGGAATATCCGCAGCCTTAGTCAGCTGGCGTTACCTGAAAAGTGATTCTGTAAATACGGCTTTCGATATTTACAAGAGAGCCGGAACCGGATCGGAACAGAAATTGAACACCGAACCTATCAGTAATTCTACCTGTTGGGCGGACGAGGATATTAACCCGGATGTAGACAATCACTACCGGGTAACCTTGACAGGCTCTTCGGAAACGATCTGCGAATATACGTTCACCTCTTCGCAGGCTCAAACGTTTTATTACGCCATTAAGTTGAGCACTGATGTGCCCGATGGGTCCATACTTTACAATGCCGATGACATCCAGGTGGGCGACCTGGACGGCGATGGTGAAATGGAGATCGTGGTTAAGCGTGAACCCTACGATGGTGCCAACCAGGGTGGCTGGAATGACGGTACTACCTTACTGGAAGCTTACAAAATGGATGGACGTCGGTTGTGGCAGATCGATATGGGAATTAATATACGTTCCGGGTCACACTACACTTCGTACATTTTATACGATTTCGATGGGGACGGACTCTGTGAGATCGCTTTCCGCTCCAGTGAAGGTACCACCTTTGCCGACGGTAAGGTCATCACGGATGCCCATGGCCAGGTAAATGATTATCGCATCCGCCAGACGGACGGAACGGGTTGGGCATCAGGTGCCAGCCTGGAAACTACCTGCGGACTCATCTTTGAAGGTCCCGAGTATATCTCCATTTGCCGCGGATATGACGGTCTGGAAATTGCCCGTACCGAGAATATCCCACGGGGCGGAAGTGGTTCCAAAGAGGAACAAGCCAACTATTGGATTGATTATTGGGGAGATGATTACGGAAACCGTATGGACCGTTTCTTCATAGGAGTTGCTTACCTGGACGGAATACCCGACGAGACAACCAATATACGTACCTCTAATCCGAGCCTGATCATATCCAGAGGTATCTACAACAACTATCAGGTGTGGGCGCTTGACCTGCAAGGTGGCGAATTAGTGAACCGTTGGAAATTCGATACCAACGATCATGCTCCAATATGGTTAGGCATGGGTGCTCACTTTTTCCGTGTAGCGGATCTGAATGGCGACGGAAGAGATGACATTCTCTATGGCTCAGCAGCCATCGATCATAACGGGAATGAATTGTGGTGCAACGGCAACGGACACGGGGATGTGATGAGTGTAGGCAAATTCGTACAAGATCGTAGCGGGTTTCAGATCGTGGCTTGTTTCGAAGAGTCGGAGGTATATACTACTGCCGGAGGGTTCGGATGTCAAACCATTGATGCGCGTAACGGCGAGACGATGAATGGTCATGGTATGGATGGCGATGTGGGCCGTTGTATTGTTGCGGATATTGACCCGGAAAACCCCGGATTCGAATACTGGTCTTCAGACAATTCGGGTGTATATAGCTGTGCCACAGGCCAACTGTTATCCGGTACTATGCCTACAGGTATCGGTGGGGGAGTATTCTATAATGTTGCCATCTACTGGACCGGAGAAATAACCAGGGATCTGTACGACCGCGGACTGATCTACAACCACCAGGGTTGCGCAAATATCGGTGGCCGCAACCGGGTTGTCAATTTCAATACAGGCTACGGCAGTAGTCAGGGGAATCATAGTACCAAGTACAATCCGTGTTACTATGGCGACTTCCTGGGGGATTATCGAGAAGAGATCATTCTTCCGTCGGAAGATGGGACCGCCATCTACATCTTCTCCACCAATCATCCTACCAACAACCGTCTACACCACCTGTTTGAGGATCATACATATGACATGTCACAAGCTATGCAGAATATGGGATATAACCAGGGTACTAACCTGGGATACTATGTAGGTGCGGAAACCTTGAAATAAGTATAACTAAATAGCTAATAGAGTGTAAGAAACGAATATCCGGTCATAGCGTTGATAGGATATTCTGAACAGCAAAGCGGTTTTATACCGTTTACAGTTAAATAATAAAAATTAGTTTAAATCGAAAAGGTGGTCTGTGAAGATCACTTTTCTGTTTTTATATTACCTGACCTCAATGGTAAGGTTTTGCCTATTGTTCGTCTCTGTGAGGATAAACAGCTGATTGGATTCCGCATCGTAATACCATCCGGGCTGTTCTTCAGAGAGGTTTGTCCGGGAGAGTACTTTTCCGTTCTCTGTTACCATCTGTGGTTCAAACTCTATACATGCACGTATGGAATAGGAATGAGTTTCAGGGATGAAATTTCCTGCCGGCTTTTCGATATTGAGTATCCAGTGACGGCCGTCCAGATGGCTGCGGATCGTTGTCAGGGAGTATACCCCGTTTAAATAATCGGTACTGGTACCATCGTCTTCGTATAGTTGGTAAGAAGATTCTTTCCAGGGAAAAATAAATAATTCGATCCGCTCTACAGGCTTTTCACCTACATATTGCATCGTCTCCTGCATAGGGATAATAGCCCCGGCTTTGATAAAGATCGGCATCAGGTCCGGAGGTGTAAGGAATGATTTATACTGCCGGCCACGAATAAACTCACCCGTCCAGAAGTCATACCACTCTCCACCCGGGAAATAGACCGGACGGCTGAGTGCTCCTTTGGTTGTGACCGGACATACCATCATCGAAGGCCCGAACATATACTGATCGGAGATCCGGTATGTATTCTCATCCTTCGGGTAGTCCATTACCAGAGCAGACATGACAGGTCGATTATCCTGGTAAAGCCGGTAGGCGTTGGAGTACATATAAGGAAGCAGGGCATAGCGGAGAGAGTCGTATTTGATAAAATTCTGCATCGCCTCCTCTCCGTAGGTCCAGGGTTCGTGGTAACGGGGATGATCCATTCCGAACAAAACACTTACCGGATTGAGCATTCCGAATTGTACCCATCGGTTATAGAGGTCGGTATCGTGTGGAGAATACTGCTCAAAACCTCCCATACAGTGTGACCAGTAACCGATCCCGGACATAGCCATATTCAATTCTCCCCTTATTACCGGTTCGAACCACTGCCATTCACTGCCCCAGTCGCCTGCCCAGATAAAGGGATAGCGCTGCACGCCGGCGTATCCCTCCCGGGTATGATTGAGCCCACGCTGGTTATTGTGTTCCTGAAATTTCAGGTAGGGTGCTTTGGTATAGGCTATCGGGAAGAGATTATGCAGTTCGGCAGGCTGAAAGCCATTTACCGGCCTGGCCTCCTCCGTGAAACGAAGTACACCTCCACAGTCGGTCTTAAGAAACTTGATTCCCATAGAGGCAATACGCATCACGGCATTGTCCCACCACCAATCCACGGTTTCGGGACGGAAGAAATTGACTACACCGTTCACATTGGCTTCCGGATGCACATGTCCCAGGCGACGGGCTTCATCCAGGAGGTTAATACGGGTACCGTTATCCATGATGGCACGGATATGTAATCCTATCATACTTACATTCAGGGAGTAGATTGAATCGATCATGGCTTGCGGATCTTTGAAGGTGTTCCTCCATTCAAAGGATGCACCTCCATTGCCAAAAGTAGAATTGAAATAGCGCCAGGTGGAGTCGAGCCAGAGCAGGTCAAAGGGAATACCTTCGGCTCGTAACCGGCGACAAAGCTCTACCGGATAGGTGTCTGAGGTCATCTCTTCGTGTTTCCAGGTGCCTCCGGAATAGGTCCCCACATGCAATCCATAAGCAGGTTTGGGTAGCATCGGATTGCTTCCGGTAAGGGAGTTGTAGTCGCTCAGCAAGGTATACATATCTTCGCTGTGGATAAAATAATAATCCAGCGCCGTACCTCCGTTGGTGCCGTAGGTAAACTGTCCGCGGTTTTCCCAACCCAGGTCCCACTCGGTAGGAAAAGCAGTGTGCAGGAACAGTCCGTAACCCCGTGGGTTCATAAAGAAAGGTACCGGACAATAATTGGCACGCAGAATATCTTTTCCTCCTACGGCTGGTTTAGGGCCTTTCCCTAATTCACAATTGAGATAGAGCCTTCTGCCACGCTGGTCAAGGGCATCCATCCGTTCCCCGAATCCGAAGAAATGATCCTCCGGAAAGAGGTTGCATACATTCCGGGGAGTGGTTCTCCCCTCCTGGTCCAGGTAGAGGTGATCATATTCCTGATACAGAACTTCTCCCTTTTTGTTGGAAATGGTTACCCGCAGCGGAGTTCCTGAGACCTCTACACACAGGATGTCTGTGGTCACGGTAAGATGGTCTGCCTGTTTCTCTACAGCAAAAAGGACCGGATCCCACTCCTTCCGGACTACGATCAGATCGCTCTCTTTAGAAAATTCTGCAGAGTTGTTTTTCGTAAAACGGATCATTCGTTCGCTGCATACCCGGATGCGCAAAACCTCTTCTCCCGATTGGTAGAAAACCTCATTCTCCTGAGGGAAAAGAGCTGGTGTATCTCCTCCCTGAGCTTTCATACAAAAAGAAAGAGTGCAAATGACTGATAAAAGGATTATTTTTCTCATATTATTGTGTTTGATACAGTGTAATTTTTAATGATAGATTGCAGACAACTCCTCTCTCCCGTTGAAAGAAGTATGATGTAAATATATATCCCCGACTCCGGTGATGGAGTGAATATCCGGTGAAGTGATCCCCTCCAACCGGCAGTTTATCAGATGCAGGTTATGTACGCAGGTTTTGTCCGGGAAACCATCAATACGGATGCCGTATTCACTGCGACGGCTGTTGACATTTTCCAGATAGATATTCCGGAACTCCGGCAGGTAGGGTCCTTCCGTTACCTGCTCGTACATCAGTTCCAGACGTAGAACTGCCTGTTTACATGCTCCTACCTGCACATTCCTGACATAGAAATTCTCTACCAGACCTCCACGAAGGGCGTTGGATTTGATGCGGAGCGCACGGTCCAGGTTGGGACTGTCCATTTCGCAGTTTTCCACCCATACATTGCGGCAACCGCCGGATATCTCACTTCCGATGGCTACTCCGGCATGTCCATCCTTCATAATACAATTCCGGATAATGAGGTTGCTACTTGGTATATTCCACTTTCTGCCATCGTTGTTACGACCGGATTTGATGGCAATACAGTCGTCGCCGTTGTCAAAATAGCAATCTTCGATCAATACCCGGTTGCACGACTCCGGATTTATGCCGTCGTTATTAGGTCCATGACTTTGCAGGGTGACTCCCCGAACCACTACATCTTCGCACATCAGTGGATGGATCATCCAGAAAGGAGAACGCAGAAGGGTGACTCCTTCTACCAGGATCCGGTTGCACCGGTAAAATTGCACAAAGACCGGACGTAATTTATCCTCTACCCCACAGATGCGCTGCTCCGGGGGAATCTGGTTTTGTTCGAACCAGTTGAGTTTATCTTTTCCGATCTTGTCAAAACCATCGGGGCCGGATGCTTCTCCGCGTCCCCGCCAGCTCCACCAGTTATCACGACTCGCCTGCCCGTCGAGTACCCCTTCTCCGGTCACCGCTATATTCTCCTGCCCATAGGCATAGATAAGTGGACTGAGTGTCTGGCAATCGATTCCTTCCCAGCGGGATATAACTACCGGCAGGTAGTCTGCCGGATCGGTAGAAAAGCGCAGTTCGGTGCCTTTTGACAGACGCAGGTTGACATGGGAGAGCAAGTGTATGGGAGCCGTATAATAGATACCTTCAGGTATCACTACTCTGCCACCACCTGCCCGGTGGCAATCGGTGATAGCCTGCCGCAGGGCACGGGTAATATCTTTCCCTTTCCGGATTCCATACCGCTCCAGGTTAAAGTCAACATCCGGAAAATCTGTCCGGGCTATTTGTTCTTCTATCTTCCGGCATTGCTGCCAGAAGAACTCCGTATTTACAACTGCCTGCTGCTCCTGTAGAATTACATTCCGGGAACGCTCTCCCTGTATCCGGGTACTCTCTTCCAGAGGACGGTCGTTGCAACGTATCTCTTCTCCTCTCAGGTGACGAGAGTTATAGATACGCAGGGCTTCGGGTTCTGCGGTATGTAATGTCACATTCCGCATCTGTACCCCTTCTGTTTCGGAAAGTATGGCTCCCCGGTCGGCCTGGATGGTAATATTTTCCAGTACTATTTCCGAGATGGGTTGTTCAGGGAGGCCGTCGAAGAGCAGGGCACGCCCGGCACCGTGGCAGGAGATGTTATGTATATAGATACTATTGAAGCGGGGAGTGGCTTCTGTCACAGATGGCATCTGCTGCTGATCTGTTGCCGGACTCCCTTCTTCCATTGCTTCTACGGCTGAATGTCCCTGGTAGTACATATCAAATAAAATGGGTTCGGCACCGATATCAGCCATTACTATATCACGGATATGGATGTCATGTACATGACCGCCCCGCTGCCGGTTGCTTTTAAAGCGAAGTCCGGTATCGGTATTGAGAAAACGACAGTCGGAAACATGGATATGGTGTACCCCACCGGACATCTCGCTTCCCACTACAAAACCTCCGTGACCGTGAAAAACAGTACAATCTTTCACCACCACATACGAGGTGGGTACACCCCGCAGGCGACCTGCTTCGTCACGTCCGGACTTGAGGCAAATGGCGTCATCTCCTACGTCGAAAGTGCTATTCACCACTAATACCCGGTTGCAGGATTCCAGGTCCAGGCCATCTCCATTCTGGGAGTTCCAGGGGTTACGTACACGGATGTTGTCAATAATCATATCATTACAAAGTTCAGGATGCAGGTTCCAGAAAGGGGAGTTCTGGAAAGTGACTCCCTGGAGAAGTACCCGCTCACAACCGTAAAAATGGAGTAGTTCGGGACGTACATAGTCTTTGAGCCGTGTCCATTCATCGGGAGTGTCATATTTACGGATAATATTCTCTTCCCGCCGGGTATAGTGCTGTACATCAGTAGTCATGGGATACCAGATCGTTTCTGCATCATTCAGTACTCCTTCACGTTGTAAGATCCGTTGCCACTCATCAGTCGTGAATTTATTCTTCCGGAACGGTCTCCAGTGTTGGCCGTTATCATCCAGTATCCCTTCCCCTGTAATGGCTATATCCGAGGCACGATAGGCGCTGATGGGACTTTGTAGTTGTTTAAAAGACTCCTCCCCAAAGAACATTTCGCGTTTGGGGTAAGCCCAAAAATCAGGCGTAAAGATTACCAGGGCATTCTTTTCCAGGTGTAGTTTGATCCGGTCTTTAAGCAGGATGGGGCCGGTAAGCCAGACGCCTGCTTTCACTACCAGTTTTCCACCTCCTGTTTCTGATAAATAATTGATAGCCTGTGCAAAGGCGTCGGTGTTGATGTACTCTCCGTCGGGTTTTCCTCCGAAAGTTTCCAGTGTAACCTGCCTGTCGGGAATATCCGGCAAAGGAATCGAGGGCATGCCGAAAGGTAGTTCTTCCAGATAAGAGTCGTACGAACCGGAAGCAGATAGAGGCTGAGATATTCCTGTTGTTGCTAACAGGTATATCCCTATTATTAAAAAATGTTTCATTATATATGGTTCGTTTAGTGTATGAAATATTCAAATTCAGTCTCCATACCGGAAACGTCCTTCTGTCAGTTGTACCAGATCGGGCAGATCGTACCGTGTCAGCACACCATAGATCATATTGGAGAAGAGGTCGTATTGCATGGGTGCGGTCATACACTCCGTATAGCTTCGCATGGTACATTGTGCCACCACTTCAGTAAGACGATCATCTAATACAGCCGTATGCAAAGCAACTGGGCCATATCGCCGGTCTGCCAGTAAGCTATAACTTCCGGAAGCTGTCTCCGGCCAGCTTTCCAGGGCATCCAGCAGAGTGATCAGATCTGCTACCCGCTGACCGATCAACGGTTTCCCCGTATGCAGTGCCGTTATGGAAAGGCGGTACTCGCGGTTCCAGTATTTAGCATCGTTATAAATGGCAGGATCTTCCGTCTCTCCAAAACCACGCAGATCGGCAGCTACCAATATGGTACCTTTGTCTATATAGGGTTGTATGTTTTGGGTAAGAGCCAGGAACTTCTCTTTTCCGGAATCGGCCAGTATGATCTCTACCTTATTTTGCATACATCGGTCGGGTATAATTATAATACAAGGTATCGGTAACAATCCTTCGCGAATGATCTCATAATGGTATTGAGTATAACCGCGCAACTCTTTTTTTGTATAGAGCTGTGTACGAACGGGAATATTCAGAGAGGGTAGGCGAAGGCTTCTGCCTATCTCTTCCTGTAGTTCAGCCAGAGAGCGGTTTAGGAATGCTTCCCGTTGGGAATGAAGTTCCCGGTAGCGTATCAGGTTCTGGTCGGGAATTGAAACTGCATCAGCATAGGCGGTAGAGACCTGTCCGGTAGAGGTAGAAAAAGATTGTTCCAGTGTCAGTGAGTGAGATTCATCATCGGTGAGTGGGGACAGATCGTTGCAAAACCACCGTTTGAACCATTGTACCAATTCGCCTCGTTTCTCCTTACCCAGGCCATGTCCTGTTTCAGTTACCACGTGCCTGATATGTTCCGGAACGCCCAATACCTGGTAGGCCCGGTTTAATTCTTCCACTCCGCGGTAAGCTCCCCACAGATCTACAAAATCATATTTCCCGTTCAGGATGAGTACCGGTTTGGGAGCCATCATTAGGGCAAAGTCGGCCAGTTCGATACCTGCTTCCCCTTCGTGAGGGATATGCTGGCAACCGTCAGAGGGACCCTGCAATTCCAGGGTGCGTTCACGCCCGGAAAAGTAGCTGCATATAGCCACTACCTTTACCCGCTCGTCCATACCGATCAGATAAGTGGTTTCCGTACCTCCTCCCGAACTGCCCCAGACGCCGATACGATCTGCATCGATATCTTCCCGGCTTACCAGGTAGTCTATGGCGCGGTGGTTATCCCAGCATTGCAGAGCAGCCAGACTGGTACCTACTGCCACACATCCTGCATGGAGCAACGTATGTTCGGTCGTTGCTCCCCGGGTGGCATATTCCCCTTTTTCGTTGATAAACTGCCACCGCTCGCCCTGTCCGATCGGATCTACCACCAGCGTGGTAATCCCGTTACGGGCCAGTAATACTTCTGCCGGGCCGGGCCGTTTACCATGGATCCCATGACCACACAGCGAAACAGTGACCGCATATTTTCCTTCTCCTTCAGGCAGGTAGAGGCTGGCTGTCACATATCTTCCGGGCATACTTTGCAGCACGATCTTCTCCATGCGGAATCCTGGTTGGTATTCCACTCCTGTCACTTCTGCCTGCAAAGGTGTTTTCTCCGGCATCTCTCCCAGTATGTCCAGGTAGCGTTGACGAACCTCTTTTGCATATTGCATTGTTGTCTCAGGCGATTGGCAGGCAGTTGCCAGGCTCTGCTGCCGCCACCGGTACTGTTCGTGTACTTCCCTCATCAAAAAGCTATGAACAGCCAGGTTGTTTTTTCAGCTCAGGGCACGGAACTGTTCCTGTGCCTGTACAAATAAAGGCAACAGGCAGATAAGCCCATATAATTTTCTGAGTTTCATATCGTTTTATGTGGTGTATAGCGGTCCGCATTTTGTAACATACAAAGAAAAGTATGCGGACCGTCATTATACACCCTGATTTAGAAGGTTACTACTATTTCTGTTTCATTTTTCAGCGGGGTCTCCACACGTAAGGTAAAGAGATGCTGCTCTGCATCGTAGTGCCACTGGTTCAGAACAGAAGTTCCGGAGGGATCACCTGCCACACACGCTTCCAGCTGTCTACCGCCTATATATACCTGCCGGGGAGCCTGATCCAGGAAAGTGCGTATGAGATAGCTCTTTACTTCGTTGCGATAGCCACTGTGTACCGGTTCTATGGCAAACTTCCAACCCTTTTCCGAAAGATCACTGCGAAATTCAGTCAGGCAATATTCATCCTGTTCATAGCCTGTCCCTTCACCGTCGTCATCAAACAGACGGTACGAGGAAGATCCGTGCGGATATACATTCAATGTAATCTCCTCTATAGGGCTCTCTCCCACATACTGCACACATTTCTGTGTAGGCAGAATAGCACCTCCACGAATAAACATGGGCATGTACTCTATCGGAGTAAGAAAGGATTTGTACTGCTTGCCGGTATATTTTTCGGCACTACCCAATGTATACCATACTCCTTCCGGGAAATAGACAAACCGGCTGAGTGCTCCTTTCGTTACCACAGGACATACCATCAGCCAATCACCAAACAGATACTGATCGGTCATATTGTAGAGATTGACATCGCCGGGATACTCTGCAAAGAGCGGATGCATCATTGGCTTACCGGTCTGGTTCATCTGGTAAGCGGTGGTATAGATATAGGGTAACAGGGTATACCGCAAGGAGTCATAAGTAATGAAATTGCTCAGTGCCTCTTCCCCGTGTGTCCAGGGTTTGTGGTAGTGCGGATGATCCATCCCAATCAGGATGGAGACCGGACTGAGCATGCCAAACTGTACCCAGCGCATGTAGAGTTCCGTATCGCGCGGAGAGTACTGTTCAAAACCTCCCATACAGTGAGACCAGTGCCCCACACCGGAAATACCGGTATTGAGTCCCCCTGTTATCATCGGTTCGAACCATTGTCATTCACTGCCCCAGTCGCCGGCCCAGATAAAGGGATAACGCTGAATGCCGGCATATCCCTCGCGGGTGTGGTTGAAACCCCGATTGCCTGTCAATTTCATAAACTTATTGAAAGGAGCTGCCGCATAGGCGATAGGGAAGAGGTTGTGATCGGCCTTTGCTTTGTATCTGAGTTCAGCGGGTGCATCTTCCTGCACATTCAGGGCACTTCCCACATCGGTCTTCAGGAACCGGCAGCCAAGATCGGTAATGCGGGTTACGGCATGATCCCACCACCAATCCACCGCTTTGGGATCAAAGAAGTTAACCAATCCTTCCCGCTGCGCATAAGGATAGAGAATACCTTGTTTGCGTGCCTCGGAAAGGAGTTTGAGCGAATCACCATCGTCTAAAATGCTGCGTATATGCAAACCTCCCATGGCATTAGCCCCTTCAAACCGGCGGAACATGCGTTCCGGATCTTTAAAGGTCTCCCGCCATTCAAAGGTAGAAGCACTGTTGCCTCCCTGACGGAATTTCCGCCAGGTAGAGTCGAGCCAGATCACATCAAAAGGAATGCTCAATTGCCGCATTTTCTCAGCCAGTGTAGCCGGATAGTCGTCTGAAGCGTACTGCTCGTGTCCCCATGTACCTCCGGAATAACTGCCCAGATGCAGACCATAGGCACGTTTGGGCATCAGCGGTGATTTTCCGGTAAGATCGGTATAGCGATCAAATACGGTATAGAGATCTCCCTGGAAGAAGTAGTAGTCCATCTCTCCTCCTTCGGCAGTGAATGTATACCGATCGGACTGGCTCCATCCCATATCCCAGGTGGTCGGGAAAGCGGTATGGAAAAAGAGTCCGTACCCCAGTGTACTGTAAAAATAGGGTACCGGGCAATAATTGGCACGCAATACATCTTTGTTGCCTACGGCAGGTTTAGGGCCACTGCCACGCTCCACATTCAGATAGATGCATTTTTCCAGCTGATCCATAAAATCCATCCGTTCTCCAAATCCGAAGAAATGCTCATCTGGCCGTAAGGTAGCTGCACCTGTCACCTGCTCCCGGCTCTGATAAGGTTCGCTCTCCAGCTCCCGCCAAAGAAGAGGAGAACCGCCGTTCCCCACGAGGATGCGGCCGTCTGCTTTGGCAAGTGATACGGTAAGTGCGGAAGTGACTATTTGCCAGCACTCTGCCTGTTCATTTACTGTGCAGGCCACTTCCGGCCAGTTGTAGCACACAACCATCCAGGATTCATCAGGCTCAAAACGGCTATCCGGGCTTTTCGTTACCCGGAACATATCGGGCGTACAGAGTTGCAACCGTACCGATCGGGCACCGTTGTTAAAAACAAACTCATTACCCTCCCGGTGGGTAAGCGTATAATCTGCTGCTAACACTGGTATGGCTATGCCAAGCCATACCAGAAGAGCCATACACAGGATACAGGGTCTTTTCATACGTATATATTCTTTTTCTTTCAAGTTAAACACAAAGCTGAACATATATCTGTTAGTATCCGTAATTATTGACAAGATACCCTAACTGATTATCCAGGTCACTCTGGAAGATAGGCCAGAATTGCCTGCTGTCCGGTTCGTTCAGGTAATACCGGCTGATACGCAGCTCGGAGATAGCCGTATCGTGCCAGTTCACAGCTTCCCAGTCATCACCGGCAGGTTCTTCCTGTTCATCCCGGTTAAAACCATAGAACTCCAAAGTTTCACCATCCGGCAGATAACGGAAATATACCCGCTGTGGTACATCTCCATAGATGCCCTGGTAGTTTTTCAGATCGGACATTTTCTGTCTGGTTTCCGCCACTTTTTCTCCCAGCATATTCCAGCGGATGAGGTCTTGTTTACGCAACATCTCTCCGGCCAGTTCGAACTTACGCTCTTCGGTGATCGCCCGGAATATCTGCTCTTTGCCGGAGAGTGCATTTAGGTAAGCCTCTACCTTCTCAGCCCGTACATCTGCCGGGAACGCACGCTGGCGTACCTGTTTCAGGTAGGATCTGGCTCCGTCCGGGTCTCCCAGTTCGTTAACCACCTCAGCCAGCATAAGCAATACATCCGCATAACATATGTACATCTGGTTCAGTCCGTCGTCTCCCGTTACCAGCCGTACCTGTGCTGTCCACTCATAGCGGTACTTACCCCAGTTCCAGCCCTCCTGGTTACTCACATTGCTGGTGCGTACTACCTGCATGCCACCCTGCCATTTGAATGGAACACAAGTGACATCCCGGCGCAGATCGTCCCCGTCAAAATCGTAATAGAGAGTAGGAGCCGGAACATTCTGTCCACCTTTATTAGTGGTATCCAGGTATTTGCTCCTGTCATAATGATATACGGCAAAGTGCTGCATCATGCGTCCTCTGCCTTCGGCATATGGGATAGCGAATAACGATTCACCACCGGCCTCCACTACATCCTGGCAGTTCTTGATAAATACATCTGCAAAGTTGGTCTCCAGTCTGCAGGTGTTGCTGTTGATAATATCTTCCAGTTCTTTTTTGGCAATAGGATAGAGTACACTCTTTTGTAAGTCAGGATCGTTGCTCAGCCGGATCTGGCTTCCCTGGGCAGCCGTCAGGCTCTCGGGACGCTGTGCATAACCGGCAGCCATCAGGCACAGACGGGCACGCAGTGCTTTGGCATATGCCTTGTTGATGCGTCCGGTAGTACGGGTACGCTCGCTGGCGTTGGGCCAGGGCAGATACTCCTGTGCCTCTTCCAGATCAGCCAGCAGCTGTTTTGAAAATGATATCCCGGTCTGATTTCTCCAGATAGATCGTTTCATCGGTGAGCGGTTCGAACCGCGCGGGAACATCTCCCCAGGCACGTAAAAGATCGTAGTAGAAGGTAGCCCGCAACACCAGTGCCTCCGCGTAGAAGTATCCCATCAGGTTCCCGGGGGCCGGATCGCCATACTCCCGGATCCCCCGGATGCTTACATTCGCAGACTCGATGGTATTGTAGAAACAGGTCCAGGTATTGGGGTCACTGGTTCCCGACATCTGCGAATTGGTAGGTGAAGTCGAGTAGGTACACAGGGAGGCCGGGTCGGCAAGGTCCGTACCGTTGTAGATCTCTATATCGGTATTCATTCCATAATAGGGCTGGAAACGTCCGCGATGTGAATTGGTCTCCGCAAAGCCACTGTATATATGGAAGATCCTGTTCTCGGTCAGTTTCTCGTTAGAGTAAACAATTTCATCGGAGAAAGAAGACTGGGGAGGTGTGGACAAATAGTCCGAGCAGGAGGTTAGCAGGGTTACCATCCCACAGGTCATTATATAAATTATCTTTTTCATAATGTGCAAAATTTATGTTATTCATTCCTGCCGGGCAGGATAAAATTAAAAGCTTAAATTAAGACCGAACACATATTGCCGGCTCTTCGGGTAGGCTGAATAGTCCACTCCCGGGGTTACCCGGTTGTTGCGCCGTGTATTCACTTCCGGATCGAATCCCGAATAGCTGGTCCAGCAAAAAAGATTGGATCCGGTGAAGTAGAACCGCAGGTTGTTGATGTGTGCTTTTTCTACCCAGGTTTTCGGTAAAGTATACCCGATGGTCAGTGTATTGAGCCGTAGGAAAGAGCCATCTTCTACTGCCCAGCTGTGGAATACCGATTTTTTCATGAACGGCGACCACATGGTAGCACCTTCGTTCATCCGGGCCAGTTCGGCTGCATCGTTCACGATCTCACCGGTCGGGGAGAGGTTGGTCCACCGCTTTCCGGCTTCCATGATAGTACTCATGTTCCGGAACTGGTATTTGGTGGGCGAGGTGAACTCGATCTTGTCGGCATTGTATATATCATTCCCATAGCTCCAGGTGAAGTTGGCAGTCAGGTCGAATCCTTTGGCATACCCGGAAATGGTGAATCCTCCCGTATGGACGGGATTGGCATTTCCGATAAAGGTCTTATCTTCCTCGGTCACCATCCCATCGTCAGTCAGGTCTTTTAGTTTCAATCCTCCGGGGCGTACCGCATCTGCACCGATCACATCGCTGGCATCTGCTACTCCCTGTTTCAGGATCCATTGCGTTCCGTCATACCCTTCAAAATCATCTACTGAATAGCGTCCGTCGGTGATAAAACCGTACATCTGACCGATGGAGTATCCCGGCATTACCAGATAATCTGCTCCTACTTCGGTATTCTGCCAGCCGGTTGATACGGAATATCCGTTGGTCAGGCTACCCAGGTCATTGATGCGATTCTTATTGAATCCTACTACCATGGAGAAACTCAGACCGTAATCTTTCTTACGGATAGCGTCATAATTAAGGCTTATCTCCAATCCTTTGTTCTGTGTCTCTCCTACATTCCAGTACTGGGTGTTATAGCCCGACCCCATGATAGAGAATTCCATCAGCAGATCTTTGGTAATATTCTTATAGAGATCCACCGACCCGTTGAGACGACTGTTAAACAGGGCAAAATCAATCCGATGTTGGCCGAGTAGGTAGACTCCCATTTTAGCCTGGCATTGTCCAGCGTTTTACCCGCTGTCCACCAGGTATCTGTAATATTGAGCCATTTTTTCTGATCGGCTACGCTGAACACCTTTTCGGTCTGTCCTGATGGAATGTTATTGTTACCTGATACGCCATAACTGGCCCGTATCTTCAAATTATCCAGCCAGTCGGCTTTCATGAACTCCTCTTCCGATAGCCGCCAGGCAATAGCTCCCGAGGGGAAGATACCCCATTGGTTACCAGAGGTGAACTTGCTCGAACCGTCGGCACGTACCGTAGCCGAGCCAGGTATTTTCCTTTGTAGTCGTAGTTAACACGGCTGAAGAAAGACAATAACTTATCATCCGGATAGTAGAGTGATTGTAACGGACAGGATCACCCTCACCGGAGAATTTGAAGGCTTCGGCAGCCGTAAAGAAATCGGGCAGGCCTTCATAGCGGGCTGTTAGTTTATCCGATCGGGTTGTAATGGTCTCTTCACCCACCAGCCAGGAGAGTGAATGCTCCTGTGGCAACCATTTGCGGAAATCGTAGTTGATCGTATTGGTGTTGCGCAACGTGCGGATAAAAACATTCGTTGTCTGTACCAGTGGCATTCCAATGTTGACAGGCAGGGCGTTGGATTGCAATTCGGAAGTGGTACTTCCGTAGAATGTTTTCAATACATTGCGGTTTTCATCCAGCCCTACATCTACTTTCAGCTTCAGGTTGTCTATGATCTCCCAGTTGAACGATCCGTTCAGGTTGTAATTACTTCGCAGACGCTCTTTATAGTTGTCTTTTAAAGAGGTGATGGGATCGTGCAATCCATTGTCCAGTTCATCCGTATCAATATCCTGATCGGCCACACCGGAGAGATAAGGCATCTGGATCACTGAGTGTTTGATACGTCCGAAGGAGTTGGAAGGGGTATTGTCCGCTCCCCCTACGTCTGAGGTCATCCCATCTCCCTTTACCAGTGTACGTGCGTAACGTGCCGAAAAATCGAGTTGGATGCGCTTGTTCACCTCATAGTTGAGCTTCAGCGAAAGATTATCCCGTTTAAAGTTGGACATCTGCAGGATCGCTTTATCATCCACATGGGCATAGCTGAAATTAAAACGGGTCTTATCCGTACCACCCGTTACACTTACGTTGTGATTGAAAGTCGTACCGGTACGTCCGAACACCTCGTCCTGCCAATCCGTACCTTTCACATTCCTGTATTGCCCCAGGTCACTGAACTCACCAAACAGGTTGGTAAACTCGCTGGTGATATTGCGCAGTGAATGAAGTTCGTATTGCCAGTTCATATAGTCGTATACAGATAGTACATCCATTTTGGAAGCTGCCTTACGCATGCTGTAATAGGCATTGTAGTTCACAGATACTTTTCCTTTCTGGCCGCTTTTGGTGGTTACCAGCACAATACCGTTGGAACCCCGCGAACCATAGATCGCCGTAGAGGAGGCATCTTTGAGTACATCAATGGATTCGATATCCGTAGCAGGAATATCGGAGATGCTGTTTACCGGAAACCCATCCACAATAAAGAGCGGAGAGTTGTCGCTGGTAATAGAACCTCCTCCACCTACCCGGATGATCACATCCGCATCCGGATTTCCTTCCGGAATGGTTACCTTGACTCCGGCCAGTTTACCGGCCATCGCCTCTACCGGAGAGTTCACAGGTACGGAGGCGATCTTAGCGTTATCCAGTGATACCACAGAGCCGGTAATATCCTTCCGCTTTACTGTACCGTAGCCGATGGCTACTACCTCGTCCAGCATGTGGGTATCTTCCTGCAGCACTATTCTCAGCGGACTTTGCGAACTGACTTTCAGTTCTCCGTTATATATCCTACATAGGAAAATACCAGGGTATTTCCTACGGAGGCAGCCAGTTCGAAGTTACCTTCTATATCGGATATGGCTCCCTGGCTCTCTCCTTTCACTTTTACATTGACACCGATCAGGGCCTCTCCCGATTCGTCCATAACCACTCCCCGTATTACCGGCTGTTGGGTAGGGATAGGAGCGGCATCTTTTCCCTGGGCCTCTTTGCTCAGGATAATGTGACTACCGGCTACTGAATAACTTACTTCGGCCTGTCCGGCCAGTTTGTCTAGTACCTCAGACAAAGGAGTCCCGGAAGCGTCAATGGAAACAGATCGACGGGTGTCGACATTCGAATTAACGATGAACAGATATTCGGTCTGTTTTTCTATGTCACGGATCACTTCCTGCACAGACGAATGGGCGCGATTGATAGTAACTTTTACATTTTGCGAACTACTGGTAACGGCAGAGAGGCTGAATATAAATGTGAAAAGCAGAACGGGTGTGATTTTCATAATTCTGAACAGTTGGTTATTACTACTGAAATTTGGGTAAAGTCTTCCCGACAAAGAATTATTTTTCATATCTTTGCGTTTATACGGAACCGGATAGGAAACTTCGCCAAAAGATTTATCCGTGTTCCTGAAATTAATACTCTGTGTTGATTTCTTTAGAGTACCGGTCTGGATTTACTAATTATAGACCGGCACTCTTTTTTCTTAATTCTCTTAACATACTTGTGTTTTCGCTGTATTAAACCGGATTACTTCATAGGCATTATTCTTTAATTGTTATGATGGATTGTTTTTCGTTTCTCTCGTATGTAAAGTCGACATCTTCTTTTAATACCTGCAGGGCATAACTGATCCCGTCTGAGAGGCGGAACTTCCCGGAATAGTGATACTCTTTAACCCGTTCATTCCGGATGTGGATCTCATACCCATAGTGCTTTTCGAACTTTTTCATGATCTCTTCGAAAGAAGCATCGGTAAAACAGATAAGCCCTTCCCGCCAGCTATACTCCTCAAAATCGGTGATCTTTTTCAGCACCGGTTCGGCTTCTCCCTCAATGACCACCATCTGGCCGGGTTTGAGAAGCATACTCTCTTCCCCGGAGGTGATCTGCAAGGAACCCTCTATAAGAGAGGTGATGAAAGAGTTCGACGAGGAGTAGGCCTCCACATTAAAACTGGTACCCAGTACTTCGATCTTTCCCTGCGGAGTCTCTACCACAAAGGGCTTTTTCTTATCTTTCTTTACTTCGAAATAGGCTTCCCCGTCCAGTATCATATGGTGTATTTTACCGGAGAAGGAGGGATCGTAGCGTAAAGTGGTCTGTGAATTCAGCCATACGGCAGAACCATCGGTCAGAGCCAGGCTGATGCGCTGGCCGGGAGGTACCGTGATCTCCTGCCATGCAGGTGTAGCTGTAGTATCTACATATAAATAAGTAGTGAAACATCCCAGTGTAAAAACGATCAGTGCGATGGCTGCATATTTCAGGAAAGTATGTATATAGAGCTGACGCCTGTTAACGGAGGGTAGCGCAGACATATCATGCAATAAATGGATCGCATCATACATGTGCCAGTATTTGAGAAAAGTGTTTTTATTCTCTTCGGAGGCATCTACCCATTGCATTAATTCCTCTTCTTCCTGTGGAGATAGCTGGCGGGCAAAGTATTGAATAAATCGGGATATGTTTTTCATATATGGTTCCTGGCCTTAATTTAATTATATAACTCATAACTCTTCCCAATCCCTGATCAAAAAGTGCTTTTTTTGAAAAAATATTTTTTATTATATACAAG
>JAJQBG010000361.1 GCA_021203405.1 Bacteroides sp. | reverse complement strand
ATTTTAAGATAGTTACTGTAAAGAGTCTACCAATTTCCCAGTTTCGCCTTACCAGTAAAGAGTTTTGGAAAAAAATTTATAAATAAAAAATGCATATCTATACTAAACAACCCATGTAAAAGTTGCTTTTTCCGTTCTATTATGCTTCAGATAGTTTTACCTCATACCTGCGGATTAATTCTTCATAGAGAAAATTCTTTTCCAATATCTCTTTTACACCTGTAATAAATAGTTGCTCCCGAGCTCTGGTAAGGGCTACATTTAGTTTCCGGTCCACTTTTACTCCTTCCTGAAGTTTGATACCGGAAAGAAGATCCAGTTGAAAACTATAATTTACTGAAACGGAGTAGATAATAACATCCCGCTCACTTCCCTGGAACCGTTCTACCGTATCAACCGGCACTTTACTTAGTAAAGAAATATTATACTTAGCTATCTCTCTGCGGATCAAGGCAATCTGACTGCGGTAAGGAGTAATAATACCCACCCTTTTCTCCGGATCGAAATTTACCGGATCTCTCCGGTAAATAGCCCATAGAATTTTAGCACACCATACTGCCTCACACCGGTTCATTTTAACCATCTGTTCTCCGGATTCCGGCTTTGAAGCAATAAACGCAACCCGGCATTTCCCTAGTTCCGGAAAAAGTCCATCTGCAAGAGATCCCGGACACGTTTCCACCTGTTGATGAGGCAACCCAACCGGTAACAACCGGTTATTGTAAAACATCTCATTACTATAACGACAGATCTCCGGGTGCATACGTCCCTGCCGGCACAATATATCAATGACCTGGCTATTCTCCTCTCTTCCGGTATGGTAACGATAAAGGCGCTCAAATAAAGAATCTTTCATATCTACCATTCCAATTTCCCGTAACGACCTCTCTTCAACGATAGAATAAATATCTTTTTGTGCAACTACGGCAGGAAGCTGTTTATGGTCTCCGATAAGAATAAACTTTTTCACAGCATCATTTCCTACTCTATCGCGGGCACATAAAACATTCAGTAACTGTGTTTCCAGTATCTGCGAGGCCTCATCCACAATGGCTACAGAGAAATTTTTCATGGTAAAAAGATCCGGCTTACCGGAAATCGCTGTTACAGTCCCTGTAATGATCCGGGAAGAGACTAACAAAGAAGTAACCTCCGACCGTTTAGTACAATGTTGCAGACGACTCTCCAATAAATGAGAACGATAAGGCTTATCACAGGATAACTCACTTCCTATACGAAGATAATCAACCGTGGGAGAGATAGCAGACAGCATTCTGCAAATCTCATCTACAGCCCGGTTCGTATAAGCCATCAGCAGAATATGAGTATCCTCCTCCCCCAACAATAATTCTACCATTCTTTTCAATGCACGGGATGTCTTACCTGTACCCGGAGGGCCCATCAGTAGAAAATAGTCTTCTGCCGCTACCGCTTTCCGGGCTACCCGCTCAAAATCATTATCGGCTTGTAAAGCCCATTCCCACTCCTTCGATTTAAAAGAGGGGCTCTTTTGTCCTAACAAAAGGTCACGCCTTTTCTGAGTTGCTCCGGGGAACATAGACAAACCGGAGAACATCAGACGGAAAGAGCTGTCCATAAAATCGTGTTCCAGTGCATACCGGCTGTTTTCAGGCAATACCTGCCGGTTGTGTTGAGAATTACGTAGTCTTACTATAATTTGTTCTGCAGTTATTACTTCAATCGTTCCTTTAAAGATCATCCGGTTGGTAACATTATCAGTAGCAATATTCCTTTCATAGAACAGTACCGCATCCCCCGTCCGGAAGTTCGGAAAGATCTCTTCTTCATAGGTAGGCACACTGAAAACAACCCGGGGAGCCTTATCCTGATCCGCTTCGTTCCTTTCCAATATCAGATCGTATAAGATTTCACCGGCTTCACATTTTTCTGCCAGCGGAGAGAGCCATAAAGCTGCGTGACCCGCCTTCCCCTGATAATCCGTATCCCCGGTTTTAGCCGCATACTGTTCCGTCACAATAAAAGTATAAAGGCGGAAAAAATAATCTCTCTCAAGCGGAGTAAGAGAAGCAATACAGCGTTGAAAATCCTCTATCGGGGGTTTCAGATACCGTTCCCAAAACACTCCCTGAAGTTTCTTCTCATTCAGCCGTACCGGAATGATCTTCCTGAACAGAGAAGCCGTATAAGAAATTTTATTATGCAGTTGAATCGCGTACTCACCGGCAACGATCCGGTTACGCAGATCCACCGCACGTCTTACCTGTGCCCAGGAAGAGCGGGCCGGGTAGAGAAGCGGATAACGGGTATAAAGTAAATAAGGTGATACCTGACGATGATCCCGCCCCATACTATATTCCAATACAGCCTGATACAATAACATCTGTACCCGGTGATTCTCCCGGGGTTCTACTTTTCCACGCAAAGCATACTCGTCTGCTTTACCCGACTTCATTTCAATAAAGGCATTCAGGTCCCGCTGCATATAATCCAGCCGTCCCAACAACCCGAGCGATTCACATAAATAAGAAGGCTCCAGTACAGCATCTTTCCGGTTTAGCTGATATCCCTCTTCCGCAAATGTTTCCCGGACTACATCGCGTATATGTTCAAAATGTGTTTTACAATCCCGAAAGAACTGTACCTCTTTCTCTCTTTCCCTTAACTCCTCACAAGCAGCGATCTCAATCGGATATTTCTGGAACACCTTTTGCATGGAAGAGAAGTAATCTATCTCTTCACCGGAATAGATCCACTCATCCAGAAAATGATTGGCAAAATTTCCCAGTAAAAGCGAGGCAGAACCTCCTCTTGTCAGTAAACGGTTCAGGTGATAATTTGCCGGTAGTGCTCCAAACTCTTTAAAACACTCTGCCAGAGAACTGATATCCACCAGATAATCCGGTTCCAGTACAATAAAATAAGGAGTATGGACTCCCTGAGTATCCACATATACATCCAATAAATTAAGTTGGGCATGTTTCCACAACAACCTGACCGTAGGAGTAAATTCTTCATTGATCTCAGCTATGTTATAACGCACTTTCAGCAATTCTTCCGAAATACTTTCAACCGGATATACATACAGGAAATCCTCATCAGCATACTCAAAAAGCACACGCATCCGCTTTCGTTTTATACTTCCTGCAGGCTGAACCCTGTAAGTAGCATCCGCTACAGGGAGCCTCCGGTAAAGTGCATCCGGAACAGGGAGCCCATACATCTTTTTAACAGCAAAAGTGATGGTTTTTACATCCCGGAAAAACTTATTATCCTCTGCCGGTTGTTCTCCGTTAAGTACTCTGTTGGAAGTAAGCCGGAAGGTATGCAATCTGTTGCGTTCTATACTATCCAACCCATAACGGGTAGCCAGATAGTTGATCCGGGCAGCCAGATCCGTCATCTGCAGACGTTCATTACGCATCTCTTTGCGGCAGATCTGCTCCAGCAGATCACGCAGAAGCCTGTATCTCTTTTCCAGGGAAACCTCCTGTCGTTTTACCAGAGAATAAAGAAGATCATAATACTCACCCACTGTACTATCCATACCGCAAAAATAATGATTCCCCGCTATTCTTTTCCGGAAAAGGGAAGATAAATTTTTTAGCTATACCCGACCAATACATTCCCCTGCTATTTTGTTATATTTGTATGCAATTTATTCCTATGATAAATAAACAGTTCTACCTCATTCTCTGTATAGTGACCCTTATCGGTTACGGATGTACAGCCAAAGGGAATTCCCCGGCACCGGAAAGTCAACAGGAAATTGTATCCAACCCGGATACCCTTGAGATCGTCCACTCTCCTGCCCTTTCTCCGACAGCTTTGCTGCTTGACTCATTGGGATATATTAACCTGGCTGATGCAGATAGTACCATCGTAGTGCATCTGGTATATGCAACTCCCGATAACTTTATGGGAGAGGTTTTATACGAAGACCTGACAGAGGCTTATCTGTTGCCCGAAGCTGCTACAAAACTGGTAAAAGCTCATCAAAAATTAAAAGAAAAACATCCGGGCTACCGCTTTATTATTTACGATACCGCCCGCCCCATCGAAGTACAACGAAAAATGTGGAAGCTCGCCGTAAGCCAGGGAAAACAGTACTACGTAGCCAATCCGGCCAAAGGGGGATTACATAACTACGGGGCTGCCGTAGATCTATCCATTGTAGATGAAAACGGCATCCCGCTACCGATGGGAAGCGATTTTGACTATTTCGGACCGGAATCCAATATTGATAAAGAAGAGCAGTTAGTACAGAACGGAAAGATCACTCGGGAAGAGTTGAACAATCGCAGGCTCCTGAGAGAAGTGATGCGGAGTGCCGGTTTTACCACCGTGAGAAGCGAATGGTGGCATTTCAACCATTGTAGTCGGGACGAAGCCCGGGCCAGATATCCACTGATAGAGCTCTCCTCCGGGAATTAATCCCAGAGGCTGAGTTGCCGGTTTTTCTCTTCCGGCTTTTTAGCATCTCCCATCACCGTTCTGCCCCCATACTTCCAGGAGTCTTCCCGTTCTTTCGTGACCACCTCCTCAAAAAAATTACGTGGCGTAAAGTTCTTTTCCATAGCCTGTGATACCTTAAAGAGGTTTTTCAGGAGATCCAAAGCATTTTATCCTGAACTACCCCCCTAAAAAGAAACGATGAGTTTGATGGGTAAAAAGCAGCTATTTTTTTAACATGAAACAATTTTATACCATAAACGGACTATTTAGGTATATCGTATTCATGATTTTAATGCAGATTTGCAGCAGCCTCCAAGGATAAAATTAAAATTTAAGCGCTTAACATATTTACTATGAGAATTTAAGAACACATCAAAATGTTAACTTAAAAATTTGCATTATTATGAGA
>JAJQBG010000357.1 GCA_021203405.1 Bacteroides sp. | reverse complement strand
CGGTACATCCAATGAAAGTTATATTTCGACAGAAATTACATTAAATCCCTGGTTCGGAAGAGAGTGGGAAGAAGACCTGCATCCCGGAATAGATTAAAACGAATCAGAGACAATCATTTATACATCAACTGTTACATCATATATAAATAACATCTGAATAATGGATAGATTAACCACATACTTACGTTATACTTGCTTTTGTCTCATTCTCTTATTGTCGTCCTGTGTTCGTGACGGACAGGATCTATGCCCTACCGTAGATCCTGATGAATATTATTCCTATGTACGTTTTATCTATGACTATAATATGGCTTTTGAAGATCTTTTTCATCGGCAGGTGTCCAATATTGAGCTCTACTTATTCGATGAAAATGGAATATATATTGATAAACTAACAGACCGATGCCTGGGTGAAGCTACTTTTTCAAAAGGATATATTATGGGATTGCCTGAAATTTATAAAGAAGCATGTCAGTTTGTGGCTTTTCCCGGAATAAGTAACGAACATGCATTCATACACCCCATGATTCCCTACCAGTCCACTATAGATGATCTGAAATTACAGCTTCATGAAAAAGAGAGCAACATCATAGACACCTCTTTAAAACCTTTGTGGCACGGTTCTATAGCCCAGGCTCCGGTTCGGGCAAGAGTGAGTAGAAATGATACGACAACCATCTCTCTTACGAAAAATACCAATAAAATACGTATTGTGCTTCAATCTACAATAGATACCCGGACATTCGACATTAATGAATTTTCTTTTTGTCTGGATGCAATAAACAATGCCTATGATGCCCATAATAACTCTACCAGTGAGGTTCCCTGGCATTATTACCCTTTCTATAAAGAAAATACAGAAAGTGGTATAAGCGGAGTTGTTGAACTACATACCATGAGATTGTTTGCAGGGCAGAAGAATCAACTTACCATCACCCATCTTCCCACCTCTACAACCCTTATAAGCATAAACCTCAATACCTATCTTGATGCCCTGAAATTGCAGGAGTATACCCAATTAAGCCTTCAGGAGTATATGGATAGGGAAGATCAATATAAAATCCTCATATTTATGACACCCGCTCCCGAAGAACCGGGAAAAATGGGTATCAACCCAGTTGTCCATTAATGACTGGGTATGCAGAGATCAAAGTAACGAATTCTGATCTCCAATACAATAATTTATCTATAGGACCAATAGTCACTATTATTTCTACCCTGCATTTACAGGATAACAAATAACAAAATAGAATGAAATATAACCTCATACATAAACCACATAAAGCCTGTCGCAACAAGTGGAAAACTGTGTTAGCCCTAACATTTCTGCTGGTAACTACTTGTGCCTGCGACAGTGCTTTTTTCCTGTCGATATAGATGAGCCCGAAGTTCCTGTCGATACAGCTTATGTATCTTTAGGGATTGACCTGAACACCTATCAGATGACCAGAGCTTACGAAGGAGAAGCTCAGGGTACCGCAGAAGAGAACTTTGTCAGGAAGGTAAGAATCGTTTTGTATGACGGTGAACAACCTACCTCTAAAGTAGTAAAATGTTTTGATTTTGAAATTTGTACCAATACTGATGGCACTTCAGCAGCATGGACTGACTATTCCAGCGAAGGAAAAGACCTGGCCTCAACTACCCGTCCAAACGATAAAACAAAATTTATCACCTACGCCCGCAAAGTGCCTGCAACCGACCTCAAAATGCTCGTCGTTATCAATACTACCTCCCAGCTAAAAGCTCTTACAGAAGAAGGCTCTACCTATCAGCTCCTCACACAAGGAGTAAAAATAGAAAACAACTTATCCAAAACAGACAACATAGGCGGATTGGCACAGACCAACCATTTTCTCATGACAAGCGGTCCCGGACTCATCACCATACCCAAAAATAAACTTAAAGCCACCATCCGCGAAGCACACAACGACCCGGCCTCCGCCACAGTAGCCAGAGTAGTCAGTAAAGTCACCCTCGAATCTTCTGATGGTAGTGACACTTTCCCTACAAATAATAATGCAGCAGTAGCAAACATACAATGGGAACTGGATATCACCAATCGCTATACATACTGGCTGGATGGCACAAGGCACACTCGACCCCAACCGCGAACAGTGGTATTGGGAAGATCCTAATTACTCCGGTTATGGCGCCAGACCATTCAGCCAACGTCAGGAACAATTCTTTTATTTCTCCTCCCTGACAGACCCATATCCCCGGTTCAAAAAAAACGTCAGGCAATCTGAATATTGTCTGGAAAACACTATGGACGAAACAGACCAGAACAGTAGTAATGTTATCACAAGAGTCCTCATCCGTTGCATTTACAAACCAATCAATGTAAAAACAATAGGAGAGAGCTTCTACACCTATGACGGGCGTACCTATAGTCTGGAGGAAATAAAAGAATACGCCCTCGAAGCAGAAAGACTTCCCGTAAGCCTTCTGACAGGGATCTATAAAACTCTTAAAGAAGCATCTTCCGAAGAAGGATACTCATTCCTCACAGGTATACCCATAAAAAATAATCAGGAAGTAAAAGAGCCCTTTATTGTAAAAGGTATAACCTACTACTATCAAGGAATCAACTACTACGCAGTCAAAGTCCGGCACAGAGGAATCAACGATCTGACCACCAGCTATGGACATTACGGCGTTCTGAGGAATACCCATTACACCGTTAAGGTAGATCAGATAGAGGGGCCCGGGAGCCCCGGTATCCTATGGAACGATATTACCACCCGTGCAGCCGGTAGTGAAAACAATGAAGATAACCTGCTTTATAATAATATAGAAACCAGTATACAAATTCAGTAAGTACCGCCTCTTATTGATTCAAATAATAGAAATGAAACAGATGAAAATACGAAACACAATAGGAGTTCTTATTTCATTGAGCCTGTTAAATATCTCTTGTCTGGATGATCTCAAACCAGAAAAAGAGACCAACTATCCACCTGTACCCGAAGGGGAATGCTATTTCTCCATCAATGTCAAAGCAGGAGATGTAGTCGATCTTACCAGAGCAGTAGATCCTGATGCCAGCAAAGAAGATCTGGCTATTCATAGTGTAAGGGTAGTCCTCTATGATGGAGAGGAAAGCCAGGCATCCAAATGTAAGGTAGAATATGTATTTGAATTTAATATGAAAACCGCAGATACATGGAGCGATCCATCCAATCCAACCAATTGGATAGCAGATCCGGGCAACCATATAGCAGATTCCCAACCCGGATACCTCATACCATCCGGCGAACACCTGTCGCCAACTACTAATTTCAACGATTACGAATTTATTACCTTCGCTCAACGCGTGAAAGACAAACCCTATAAAATGCTTGTCATCCTTAACGGACGCAACAGCGATGGCACACTCAACTCCGAAATATACAAAGCAACAAACAAAGGATCGTACCTATACCAGTTTAAACAAGCCATCTCCTCCAGCATAAACACTACCGATGGAACCATTGCAGGAGGCAAAGGCATCCTCATGACTAATCATCAGGGATTAGTCACAGTAAACAAAAACCAATTGGCCAAAACCGTAGAGCAAGCTCATGCCGCACCTGTGCGAGTGAGTGTGGATCGTCTCGTAGCCAAAGTCACACTACGCCACGCAGACAATATTAAATTGCCTGAAGGTATAGACCCAAACTCAGTGACATGGGCGTTGGATATTACCAATAAGAAAACATACTGGATGCGCGAAGCTATACCTGGTGAGCAGACCGATCCTACTATGCAGACACTCTATGCCCGTGATCCGAATTTTACAGTGCTTACATCTGCCATAGAGAAGAGTGCCGAATTCAATACCTTTTTCAACGAATATTATCTATCACCTAACCAGATAAATAACCAATTAGGCCAATACATATATACACTCGAAAATACAATTGACATAGAGAATAAGCAATTTACAGACTACGAAGATCGGATCACACGTATCATTGTAGGATATAAATACACTCCCGAAGGATTCAGCAAAAACGACAACTATTACATCTACCACAATAAAATAATCAATCAACAGGAGATAAATAACTATCTCCAGAACCCAACCTATGAAATTCCGGGTCTGGAAGACTTACGAACAGTTTTATCAGAACTTCAACAGAAAAACTATCCACTCAACGGAAGTTCAGCCAACTATTATGAACACAATGGATTCAGATACTGTCCTCAAGGACAGCTCTATTACATCATTCCCATACAGCATTTTGGTGTATCCCAGGCCAGTCCCGGCTACTACGGAGTAGTACGCAACAATATCTATGACATTACCATCAACAGCCTGTCCGCACCTGATATAGCAGGACCCTATCTCTCTGCAAACATAAACATACAACCCTGGGCACTACGTGGACAAACCAACACCATAGGTATTTCCCTTATCGAGCGTACCTATGCACCCCTCAAAGTATACTATTGGAGCATCAAAGAAAATATAAACCTCTATCAAAAGAAATGGGCAGAAGAAACAGGAAACCCCATCAGTCAGGCTCCCAAAACCGTACCATGATGTTTGCTGTAGGTACCACTGTACTCCCGTTCCAATGCATCATCAACTGGGCACCCGAATATTATTATGCCCACTCCATACCCGATGATGTCACCATCAGAGAAGGAGCCCACAGCAATGAAATGCACCTCTTCTACTGGAATGGAGACATACATGCCAGTAAAAATCCCATCATCACCGTGTATTTCGTAGACAAAGATGGGTATCTCTTAGACCTCCGTTACGTTGCAACAGATCAATCCCCACCCAACCCTGCCAGCATCATGATGTATCCGGTTGCTCAGGGAAATCAAGGATATGTATATATAAGGTATCTTAC
>JAJQBG010000114.1 GCA_021203405.1 Bacteroides sp. | reverse complement strand
ATATAATTATATACTGGCATTCATTTCTGCCGGCGCGCTAATTGCATCCTGTTCGCAGGAAGAAGAGGTGGTGAATCCAGGCGATCAAATACAATGCTTGCAACTTAGCATTTCCAACCCAGGATTCCAGGATATTGAATCCCGTGCAACCAATGCTGCTTATGTTACCAAATTTGCCGATGGCGATGCTGTTGGTGTGTATGCAGTAAAAAGTGATGGTAGCATTGTTGAAGATATCAACAACCGCAAATTTATATATAGCGAGGGAGTATGGGATGTTGAAGGCGATGTCATTGAATACAAAGGTACAGAATTCAGACGCTTCACATTCTACGCTTATTATCCGTATAGTGAAAATCCCGCATTTGAGCCTACGGCCACAGATCCGTTTGCAACTATGGTAAATAGATGGGTGATTGGTGCCGAACAAAGCGGTGACAATTATACAAAGTATGACCTGATGACAAGTACAGGTTCTGCCGAAGGTGAACGCCTGCAAGGTAAAGTATCGTTCGTAATGAGCCACTGCATGGGGTTGGTAGTCATAAAAATGCCTTCATTGACCTATAGCTTTGATGGTACCTCTATTGAAGATTATGTAATTCCCGGTATTGCACCCGAAACCATCTCAATAGATGGTAACGAAGGAAGTGCATTTTATGACGATGAGACTCAGACCTACATGATGTTGGTAAAACCAGATACCAAAGCAACCATTGCGGGTACTTACACGGGTGTGAAAAAAATGTCGTTCTCTTTCGAGGCAACGTTAGAAAGCGGGAGTGCAAAGCAGTATACGATCAAAGATGAGAGTAAAATCTCTCATACGCTGGCTGTCGGTGACTACTTCTGTGCAGATGGCAAACTGGTTAGTGGTAGTAGCGAGACTATTCCTGAAAATAGCATCGGTATTGTGTGCTATGTAGGCAATCCTCAACCACACGTTACTCATCCCGAAAGTAATACTACAGAGAGCGATGCTCTTTATCGTGACTATCCTGAAGCAAAACACGGGCTGGTGCTGGCTCTGAATGATCCCGAGAACTCACGGGACGAAAATATTAATGCTGATAAAACACTGACTAAATTCTCCGACGGTGCAGGACTTTTCAGTACATGGTTCACTGCTGATGAAGAGTGGTCGACAAAGTTTATCGGTTGTAATACCGGTAATTCTACATACCCGAGCGATATGTTCCCCGGATACTTGGGCTACAACAATACTACCCTGTTGACTATGTGTTATGAAAGAGGTTCTACTACAGCTAGTGACCCTGCTTATACTTGTATTACAACTTATCGCGACTCAGTTCCTGTACCGGCTACTGCTTCTGCATGGTATGTGCCAAGTTTGGCCGAACTTGATATTGTATCTGCTAATATGAGTACACTCAACCGCCGCATTGATTCAGTGGGTGGAACCGCTCTGGTCTCCACAGACGCCGGTGTACTTGTTGGTTTTTATTGGAGTAGTAACGAACGGAACGATTCGTATATGTGGGTGCACCACATGAATGGTGGTTCGGAGTTCCTGAACCGCGAACGCTATTCACGTTCCGGATATCTCCGTATGATGCTTGCATTCTAAGGAAGATAAGTGTCTTTAATCATGAAAATGTAACTATATGAATAAGAAAAACTTTATAAAAGGGACTGCTTTGCCTGTCGCTCTGTTTTTCTCTGCCCTGGTTCTGGTTCCTGCATACGGCATACAGCCGGCTTCGGCTGCTGTTAACACTACGCAGCAACAAGGTACCATCAGAGGAACAGTGGTGGATAGTCAGGGTGAGCCGGTCATTGGTGCCAATGTGGTGGCCGAAGGTAATACACTGGGTACCATCACCGATTTTGACGGCGTATTCACACTTAATGTAAATCCCGGTACAAAATTAACGATCTCTTTCGTTGGCTATCAAACCGTTACCATGGCTGCCAAAAGTGATATGAAAGTAGTATTGACGGATGACTATACGATCTTGTCAGAAGTCGAGGTTGTAGCCTACGGTACGCAGAAAAAAGTAACCATGACGGGAGCTATCTCCAGTGTGAAAGCCGAAGAACTGACACGTACCTCCGTTGGATCTGTAGCGAATGTATTAGGGGGGGCGATGACCGGTTTAACTACCGTACAATATTCCGGGGAGCCGGGATCGGATGCTGCCGAGATCTTTATTCGCGGTAAGGCTACCTTTGCAACAGATGGTTATAAGCCTTTGATACAGGTGGATGGGGTAGAACGAAGCATGAACGATATCGACCCCAACGAAATAGAATCCATTTCTATTCTTAAAGACGCGTCGGCAACGGCTGTATTTGGTGTACGCGGTGCAAACGGTGTGGTGTTGATCACTACCAAACGTGGTAGAGAAGGAAAAGCGAGGATCTCGTTCAATACTTCGGCCTCTGTGCTGATGCCTACCAAGATGGTAAAGCAGGCCAGTGCTTATGATTATGCCACCTTTTATAATGCCATGTGCAGGAACGACGGAATTGCGGAAGTATTTAGTGATGATGTACTGGAAAAATTTCGTACAGGTTCCGATCCCATTCGCTTCCCAAGCATAAATTGGGTAGATTATCTGATGAAAGATGCTACTCTACAGACCCAACACAACCTGAACATAACCGGTGGTATCGGCAATGTACGTTATTTCATTTCTGCGGGGGCCTATACGCAGGGTGGATTATTCAAAGAGTTCGACCTTCCCTATAGTCTGGGCTATCAGTACAATCGTTTCAACTATCGTAGTAATCTGGATATCGATGTTACGAAAACAACTACCCTGTCATTCAATATTGCCGGTAATGTGGATAACTCTGATAAACCGCGTACCAGTCAGGGAACATCGGGTATGATCAAAAATATTTATTACGCTACGCCGTTCAAAAGTGCGGGATTTGTTGACGGTAAGTTAGTATATACTACCACTGACTACAATGATATCCGCTTACCTTTTACGGGGGATGTTGACCCGTTGACTTATTATGGTAGTGGTTTTAGTTCATCAAGCAATAATAAACTGAACATAGACCTGGCTTTAAACCAGCAGCTCGACTTCCTTACAAAAGGGCTCTCATTCAGGATAAAGGGTGCATACAACAGTTCGTTTACGGTCAATAAGGTAGGAAGTGGTGGAACAGTCATGTCCTATAATCCGATCTTGCTCGATGATGGCAGCGTAGGACTTCGTCCTGTGGATGGAAGTAAGGATACTGACATTAGTTATAGCTACTCCACAGGTAGAGCCCGCGATTGGTATGTAGAGGCTGCCTTTGATTATGGCCGCACTTTCGGCGATCATACGGTGGGAGGTTTAGTGCTCTATAATCAGTCGAAAGAGTATTACCCATCTACTTACTCGGATATACCTCACGGATATGTAGGTATAGCAGGCCGTGTTACTTACGACTGGAAGAGCAGGTATATGGCCGAATTTAATATTGGTTATAACGGTTCCGAGAACTTTGCTCCCGGCAAGCGATTCGCTGCTTTTCCCGCCGTCTCTGCAGGCTGGATTTTGAGCGAAGAGAAGTTCTTCCGGCGTCTGAAACCGGTTATCAGCTTCCTGAAACTTCGCGTAAGTATGGGGTTGGTGGGTAACGATAATACCAATAGTGGGCGCTTTCTTTATCTGGCCGATCCTTACAACGTAAACCTTAGTAACTTAGCAAACCGTGTTACTGTTGATCGTGATGGTTCATGGGGTTATCTTTTTGGCGTGGATAACGCTACCGTTAGTCTGGGGGCCCGTGAAGCTTCAAAGAATAACGCGGATGTAACCTGGGAAAAAGCGCTCAAACAGAACTACGGTATTGATATCAACTTCTTTGATGACCGGTTGAGGGCAACTGCAGATTACTATTTCGAGGATCGTAAAGATATCCTCTTAAGTGATGGTACGGCTCCCAGTATGTTAGGCTTCACGACTCCTCTTGCCAATTTGGGTGAAGTGCATAGTTGGGGATGGGAGCTTTCTTTAAAATGGAACGATCAGATCAATAATAACTTCCGTTATTGGGTAGGAGTAAACCTCTCTTACAATCAAAACAAAATTGTAGAGATGAAGGAAAGTCCCAAAGATTATGAATTCCAATACCAGAAAGGACACCGTATTGGTTCGCGTTCCCAATATCTGTTCTGGCGGTATTATGACGAAGGAACTCCGGCACTCTATGAGCAAACGTTCAACCGCCCTTTCCCTGAATATACAACAGTACTACAGAATGGGGATGCTGTGTATGCAGACCTCAATGGTGACCGTGTTCTCGATTCGAATGATATGAGTTACGACTACGGATATACGGACGATCCCGAATATATGATCGGTCTCAATCTCGGATTTACCTGGAAGAATTTCGAGGTAAGTACACAATGGACCGGTGCGTGGAACGTAAGCCGTATGATCTCTGATGTGTTTCAACGGCCATTTGTTGCTTCTTCAGGTGCTGAGTACGGAGGTTTATTAGTTTATCACTTAACCAATACATGGACCGAGGAAAATCCTTCGCAAAATGCAAAGTATCCACGTGCTACCTGGAATAATGCCAGTAATAACTATGCCACTTCTACTTTGTATGAACAGGATTCAAAATACCTGCGCCTGAAAACTATGCAAATTGCCTATAATTTTCAGTTTCCCTGGATGAAGAAGATAAATTTATCGACTTGCCAGTTGGCCTTCAGTGGATATAACTTGCTCACATTTACTCCCTATATCTGGGGAGATCCCGAAGCAAGAGCAACGAATGCACCTTCCTATCCGCTGAACAGGACTTATACATTGAGTTTGAAATTAGGTTTCTAATTATTGATAATAAAGGAATATTACTATGAATTTACAATATAAATGTCTCGTCGGT
>JAJQBG010000364.1 GCA_021203405.1 Bacteroides sp. | reverse complement strand
ATTCCGTAAATTATTTTTTATCCTGTTAGTTTTTTATTCGGCCGGAAGTATCTCTCAGCAAATACCAACGATCAATTTGTTCGTAAAGGATGGTATGTCAAGTAATTATGTGGTCGATATGGCACAGGATAAGAATGGTTTTATGTGGTTTGCTACCAGGCATGGGGTAAACAGGTTTGATGGTGATAAATTTACTGTATATGTAAAAGGTACAGACCAGACTACTCTGAACAGTAACGATATTAACCGGATCGTTGCCGACACTTTTAATAATCAGGTTTGGATATCCAACAGGTGGGATGGGATTAATGTATATAAGAGTACAACCGGAAGTTTCTTTTCCTTTTTATGCGATGAAAAAGATGACCGGACCTTGTCCTCCAATGAGGTAAGGGATATATTGGTCACCTCCACAGGAGAAGTATGGGCGGCAACTGCCCGGGGACTGGATCTGTATGATCCGGATAAAGAGGTATTTATCCGGTATAGCCACTCCATATTTCCGGAACTTCCTTCCAACCATATGAATGTTCTATCCGAAGGGCATAAAGGGGAAATATATATCGGTCATTATCAGGAAGGATTGACTGTTTTTTCGCCCGCAGACAAAAGCATCCGGAATTTCCGGAATATACCGGGAGATAAGAACTCACTTCCGGGCAATACTGTATATGCAGTACTGGTAGGGGCAGACTCCAGGGTCTGGATAGCTACCGATGGCGGATTATCCCTGTTTGATCCTGTCACGGAAACCTTCCGGAACTTCCGGGACGTGGCGGGTATTCATCACTCTATAAAGGGGGTTGTTTTTTGTGTCAGTCAATCCGGTGACGGCCGGATCTGGGCAGGAACCTGGTCGGACCTGTGTTATTTCGATATAAAATATACAGATAAAATATTGTCCGGTCAAATGGATGTTAGCCACATGTATATACAGGACCTGCACTGGGGGGATATCCAATCCCTCTGTTTTCTGTGTACAGGAGGACTCTTTCCATAATATCTGGATAGGTTCCAACGGAGGGGGAGCCAGTTTTATCAGTCGTATCTCTCCCTTCTTTAAATCATGGCGCACCGGTAAGATCCCCGGGGTGGAGAATGGGTTGAATGATAAAGAGGTCTTAACACTATGTGTTGCACAGGATGGAGCCATCTGGATTGGAACGGATGGTGGAGGTCTGAATGTATATAAGGATGGAAAGAACAGCCGGATATACTCTTCGGATACAGGTGAGATATCTTCTCTTACCTATCTTTCTTCGTTGAAGGATTCGGAGCAGAATTTATGGTTTGGAAGTGCTTTCATGGGGATTGATATCTATAGATCCGGAGAAAAGCGATTCTCTCATTACCAGCCCCGGATAAGACATGCGATGGTTTTTGCTCTTTTCGAGGATGATAAGCGAAATATCTGGATTGGAACAGACTATGGTATTGAAGTTTATAATCTCCAAACCCGGGAAAAGAGTTTTCTTCATACCGGGAACAGTAAACTCCCTACCGATCAGATCCGCTCTTTTTCGCAGGATAAAAAAAGGAAATCTCTGGATTGGTACACTTAATAAAGGACTCATTGTGTATGATCCGCTTCATCAGGAAATGCACTATATGAATGATAACACAGTATTGAAGAACAATGTGGTGAACCAGATATTCAAAGACTCTAAAGAGCGTATGTGGGTGGCTACCTCTGAAGAACTGGTCTTGTTTCCGGATACGGATCGGTTGGATGATTATATTGCATTTACTACCGAAGATGGTTTGGCAAGTAGCTCCGTCTGTGCCATGGAAGAGGATACTGATGGCAATCTCTGGATAAGTACCAATCTGGGTATCAGTTGTTACGTAGAGTCAGAAAGGATTTTTTTCAATTATGACCATTCTGACGGAGCACTCTATGGCAATTATATGAATAATTCGGTAGCCAAAACCGCAGATGGTACTATTTATTTTGGTTCCCTGAACGGAGTATGCTATTTTAATCCTTCGGACAGGCCTGTGCATGTAATTCTACCGCCTACAGTTTTTACTGAATTTAAAATACATGGTAAGAACTATTCCGGTGAGGTGGCTGAGACATCTTTACCGGTCTCCAGGGGAAATATATCGTTGAATTATGACCAGGATATTTTCAGTGTCTCTTTTAATGTAATGGATAAATCGCTTCAGGGGTTGGTCGAATATGCTTACCAGATGGAAGGGCTCAGTGATGCCTGGATAAATTTAGGGAAGGGGAACCAGGTAACTTTTCGTAATATTCCTTATCGCCGATATAAACTGCATGTGAAGGCACGTTATAAAGATCAACAATGGCCGGAAAATTATTCCACTCTTCTTATTACGGTTCATCCTCCCTTTTGGCTGACGTGGTGGGCCAGGACACTCTATGCATTGTTTTTTATCTTAATTGTTTTTTTATATTGTTCACTCTTATAAAAAACGCTTGCAACTGAACAGTTCGTTAGCGGTTGAAAAGGAGAATGCCCGCAGGCAACAGGAGTTAAACGAAGAACGACTTAAATTCTATACCAATATCACCCATGAACTCCGGACCCCTTTACATTGATACTGGGTCCTCTGGAAGATTTACAGTGCGATCCGGCTATAATACAAGGACAACAAAAAAAACTCTCTCTGATCCATAAAAATACGATTCGTCTGTTGAACCTGGTTAAGCAAATACTGGAGTTCAGAAAAACAGAAACCCAGAATAAAAAGCTGTGTGTGGTGCAGGAAGATATAATAGAAAAGGTGAAAGAGATCGGTCTTAAATATAAGGAACTCAACCGAAATCCGGATGTAACCTTTGAGATAGAGATAAGTACCCCTCATACCTTGCTCTATTTTGATCCGGAAGTGATCACCATGATCCTGGATAACCTTTTATCCAATGCCTTTAAATATACACATACCGGCAAAATAGCCCTCACTGTAAGAGCTGTCCGGGTGGATGAGGTAGAATATACCGAATTTAATATTTCAGATACCGGGATCGGTATTCCCGAAGAGGATCTCTCCTATATTTTTGAACGCTATTATCAGTCTAACAAGCAGCGGAAAATACCAGGCGTTGGCATTGGGCTGGCATTGGTTAAAAACCTGGTTCATCTTCACCAGGGCACTATTTTTGTGACCAGCAAACCCGACGGGGGATCTGCTTTTACCTTTCGTTTACTAACCCATAATACCTATCCGGATGCTATTCACCTGGATACGGTACCGCAGGACCCGGAGGAGGAGAAAATAAATAAACCTATTGTCTTAATTGTAGAGGATGATCATGATATTCGCGATTATATAGCCGGAGAGTTACAGAACTCCTACGAAGTTATAGTTGCTGAAAACGGTGAACAGGGGGTGGAAGCAGCATTTACCACCGTTCCGGATATAATTGTAAGTGATATTATGATGCCGGGCAAAGATGGGATTGAGTTGTGTAAAGAGATAAAGTCCAGTGTTGCCACCAGTCATATACCTATCATCTTATTAACAGCCAGAGATACTCTGCAGGATAAAACCGAAGGGTATAATGTGGGAGCTGACTCTTACATAACGAAACCTTTTAGTGCCTCTTTACTACGGAGCCGGATTACCAATTTATTGGAGACACGGAAAAAGATAGCCTCCCTGATCTTTGCGGGTGCCTCTTTTTCCCTGAAACACTCTATCATCCAGGATTCACTGAATAGCATTGACAATGAGTTCCTGGAAAAGATCACAAAAATAGTGGAAGAGAACCTGATGGATGAAAAAATAGATATTCCCTCCATCGCTGACCAGTTGTCGATGAGTTACTCTTCGCTTTACCGGAAGATCAAAGCATTAACGGGAATGTCGACCAGTGAATTTGTCCGGAAACTCCGGATGAAAAAAGCTGAACAGTTATTTTTATCGGGTAAATATAATATTTCGGAAATTGCCCACCAGGTAGGATTCCAGTCTCTTTCCTATTTCAGGGAGTGTTTTAAAGAAGAGTTCGGCATGTCTCCTTCGGAGTATATGAAAAAGATAAAAGAAGGGTAACCTTTTGTACAAAGGAAAGGAAGGAAAGATTAACTTTGTTACCGGCGGTTTTCTAGCCGGCGGTAACAAAGTCTGCCTGTGTTAAGTATACTATTTTTTAAATATATAAGGCGAAATCTATTTTTTCAGGGAAGCCATATCAATCACAAAGCGATACTTAACCTGCCCTTTTTCCAATCTTCCAAAAGCAGTGTTCACATCCTGAATATTGATCAGTTCGATATCGGCCCGGATATCGTGTTTCGCACAGAAATCAATCACCTCCTGTGTTTCGGCTATACCTCCGATGTTGGAACCGGAGAAACTCTTACGTCCGTTCACTACATTGAATGCACCTACCTGAAGCGGCTGGTTAGGCAATCCTACTATTACTAAAGAACCATCCACTTTCAACAGGTTCAGGTAGACATTTACATCGTGTCCTGCCGAAACCGTATCCAGGATCATATCCTGTTTCGGGCAATTAGCCATCTGCTCTGCATCGGGTGTTGGTTCCGGCTGCGGGTTTGGTGTGGATGGTTGTACATTTTCCGGTTCATTATCCGGATTACAGGCAGTAATGGCAGAGGTCGTGGTCATTGTGAATAATGCTGTTAAAATAATGGTTATCTGTTTCATAATCTTCCTGTTTTTAGAAAGTTCCTTCACTTTTAGGTTCATTTACTGATACTGCAAAATTAGTAACAGATATCCGGATGATTTTTGTTGGGAAGTTCAATCTGTTTTTCTCTCCGGCTCATTATCTTTTATCAGGATTTGTCCCTTTTGACTGACGAATCATTTTTATCGTCTGCTACACGAGAGACAAGTTAACTGACTGATAAGTAAAAAGAAGTGTAGCAGAGAGTATATGTT
>JAJQBG010000318.1 GCA_021203405.1 Bacteroides sp. | reverse complement strand
GAGTCATCCTGCGTCCACATTTGACCCTTATTGACGAGGGAATAACGAGTGAGCAGAATAAAATATTAAATTTAAAATTCTGACCACATACGGTTTAGATAGGACAGGTAAAATCCGTCAACGTCTATGTAAAAAAAGACTTACCAAATAAATGTGAGTCTCTTTTTTATAGGAATACTCTCAGATGCCTATGTAAAAGAGGAGATTCCTCTCTAATTCTATTTATTGTTTAACGTATGAAATGGCAACTCTGTATATAGCTATCCTGTTTCGGGTGTGCCGGGGAGTCTCTCTCCGGCATTAAGAGATTATGCCCGTATCCCTTACAGAGTTTAATCAACACTTTTTTCCCAATTTGTCTATAGCACTTTTTTAAAGTGTTGTACAGACGTGCTATTTCATAAAAATAAATGAATTATACCTATAAACAGATCTGGCTCATCAACCTGCCTATTCTGGTGAGCCTGCTGATGGAACAGTTGATTCATGTAACCGATTCCATTTTTCTGGGACATGTTAGTCCGATAGATTTAGGGGCCTCGGCATTGGCTACCCTATATTACACTGCCATTTATATGCTTGGTTTTGGATTCAGTCTGGGGCTACAGGTCTTTATTGCCAGACGGAACGGGGAAGGAGGATTTCAGGAGGTAGGTAAAATATTCTACCAGGGACTGGTTTTCTTATCGGTATTCGCCGTCATTGTTTTCCTGTTGTCCGGACTGTTTTCACCTGCATTGCTTCGCCTGTTGATCTCATCGGATCCTGTGTATCAGGCAACCATACACTATATTAAGTGGTGGGATTATAGTTACCTGTTTGCTTTTCCTCTACTGGCGATCCGGGCTTTTTTCATCGGGACTACCCAAACTAAGATCCTTACAGCTAGTTCTCTGGTTATGGTAGTATGTAATGTTGGGTTCGACTATTTGCTGATCTTTGGAAAAGCAGGGTTTCCTGCACTGGGTATCGGCGGAGCTGCTATCGGATCTTCCCTGGCCGGATTGATCGGATTGTTATTCCTGATCCTATACATGTGGCAACAGGTAGATAAGAAACGATATGGATTACGTCCGGCTGTTGATTGGGGAGTAGCCCTCCAGCTGCTGAATATATCCGTCTGGACGATGGTGCGCTCCTTCTTTTGCATGGCTCCCTGGTTTTTCTTCTTTGTGGCTATTGAACAGGTCGGGGAGTACGAACTTGCCGCGGCAAATGTGGTAAGAAGTATCTCTATGATATTTTTTGTCATAGTGAATTCGTTTACTACTACCACTATTTCGTTGGTAAGCCATCTTATCGGAGCAGGAAGAAGCATGGAAGTAATGCCAACCTGCCGGCGTGTGATAAACCTGAATTATGCAATAGGCTTTCCGCTTATCCTGCTGGCTTTTGTTTTTTCGGAGGATCTTTTGAGGTTATTTACCCGGGATAAGACTGTGGTTCATACTGCCTTTTATCCCTTTTGTGTAATGCTCTCTACCTTTATAATTTCCGTACCTGCTTACATCTATTGTAATACGGTGATCGGTACCGGCCATACTAAAACAGCCTTTCTGTTTCAGGTAGTGAATATCGCTATCTATTTGCTCTATCTGTTTATACTGACCTGTTTTCCCGGTATTCCACTGGCTCTGTACTGGAGTGCCGAACAGCTTTATGTGATCGTACTGCTTGTACTATCTTTAGCGTATCTTACAGGAAATAGATGGCAGAGGCATAACTTATAAGGAATAGAGCCACTTCATATCGTACGATTTATCTGAAATCTAAAGTTTATTGTCTAATATCTAAACCCTGAAAAAGGCTCTCCGACTATTTTTGTGGGTAGAATGTTTGTAAACGATTCCCCGGTTTTTAACATCCTATCCAAGTCCAACTAAATTTACTACTTATGAAAAAACATCTATTCTTATGGTTCTCCTTGTTTCTGTATACACTGGTAGCCTGGGGGCAGAACAGTGTACAGGGAACAGTTTTTTCTGAAACCGACAATGAACCCATTATCGGTGCAAATGTAATGGTAAAGGGCACTACAAATGGTACGATCACAGATCTTGAAGGCCATTTTGCTCTACAGGCATCGGCGGATGCGATACTGGTTGTTTCCTATGTGGGATATGTTACACAGGAGATCGAGCTACGGGGCCGACACTCACTCACGATCCGGTTAAAAGAAGATACCGGCTTGTTGGATGAGGTGGTGGTCGTAGGGTACGGAACACAGAAAAAAGAGACGCTTACCGGATCAGTCGTCAGTGTAAAAGGCGACGAGATACGGAAAAGTCCGGCACCCAATGTCAGCAGTTCACTTTCCGGTAAGCTTCCCGGTCTGGTTGTCAACCAGCGTTCGGGTGAACCCGGTCGGGACGATCCCACCATTTTGGTTCGGGGCTTCGGTATATTTGGCAATACCTCGCCGTTAATTATTATCGATGGGGTAGAACGTGACAATATGAGCCGGATGAATCCCGACGATATTGAGAGCATTTCCGTGTTAAAAGATGCTTCTGCTGCGATCTACAGAGCCCGTGCTGCCAACGGTGTCATTCTGATCACCACCAAAAAAGGAGAAGCCGGTAAAACAGAGTTCTCCTTTAACTTCAATACTGCTTTTTCCTCCCCTACCATTAAACCGAACATGCTGGATGCGGCTACATACGCCGAGGTGTACAATGAAGGCGACTGGTACCGGAAAGGACGTCCCGAAACCTATACACCCATTTATTCGGACGAAGCGATCCGTAAATACCGCGACGGTTCTGATCCGGTGTTATATCCCAATACCAACTGGCTGGATGAAACCCTGAAGCCCTTCGCTTTACAGACCCGTACCAGTATACAGGCCAGCGGTGGTACACAGGCAGTGCGTTATATGTTCTCATTTGGTGCGCTTACACAGGGAGAAGCCTTCTATCACCAACCGGTAAAGAACAATCAATATACGTTCCGGGCCAATGTAACGGCTGATCTTACAAAGAATCTCACCTTTGGTGCCAATCTGAGTGCGATTGTTAATAACCAGAAATATACCACCGTTGAAACCTGGATCAACTTTACCAATATTCTGCAGTCAAGTCCTACACTGGTAGCCCGATATCCCAATGGACTCCTTGCCGGAGGCCGGTTGGGAGAGAGCCCGTTGCTCCTCGACCAGAGAGGATATAGAAGTTACAAGAAATCGCCTGTTTATTCTACCTTTACCGCTTCCTACAAAGTACCCTGGGTGAAAGGATTGAAGTTTGATGCCTCATTTAATTATGACATGAATAACCAGCTTGAAAAATTCTTTAACCTGCCTTATTATTACTATGATTACAATACGGCTACGGAGGAGTATGTGAAAATGCAGGGTACAGGTACTTCTACAGTAGAGTTGAGAGATACCTACAGCCGGTGGATCACGATGCTCTATAACTTCCGCCTCTCTTACGACCGGCACCTGGGAGATCACCATGTAGGTGCCATGATAGGGCAGGAACAGCAAAAAAACACCTATTCATACGGGATGGCTTACCGGAAGAATTTTATCAGTAGCTCCATCGACCAGATCAATGTAGGTAGTTCGGCAGCAGAAGATAAAGATAACGGCGGCTCGGCTTCCACAACGGCCCGTAACAATTTCTTTGGCCGCATCAATTACGATTATGTATCCAAATACCTGGTTGAGCTACTCTTCCGTTATGACGGTTCGCAGAATTTCCCATCCGGTAAACGGTATGGCTTTTTCCCGGCAGGCTCTTTGGGATGGCGCATATCCGAAGAGGCTTTTATGAAAGATAACGTACCTTTTATGGATCAGCTGAAAGTAAGGTTCTCTGCCGGACAAACAGGTAACGACCGGGTGAGTGCTTATCAGTACCTGCAATCGTACTCGTTCGGAGGAAATTATGTTTTCGGTACTTCAGACTCTTCAGGTATTTACGCCAATACCATGCCCAATCCAAACATCACCTGGGAGAAAAGCACCAAATACGATATCGGATTGGATGCTTTTTTATGGAACGGGTTATTAGGAATGGAAGTAACCTTGTTCAAAGAAAAAAGAACAGACATCCTTGCCGCCCGTAACCTCTCCATCCCCAATACACTCGGTTTTTCAGCTCTTCCCGATGAAAATATCGGTGAGGTAGATAACAAAGGATTTGAATTAACTCTTTCACATCGTCATACCGTAAAAGAGTTGTTCTATAGTATAGAAGGGAATATCTCCTATGCGAAAAACAAGATCGTATATATGGATGAGACACCCAATTCCGAACGTTATCAAAACAAAACCGGTAAGCCGGTAAACGCGGGATTGTTCTATAAAGCGGACGGTATTTTCAGGACCCAGGAAGAGTTGGATAGTTATCCGCATGCCAATGGTACACAGGTGGGAGATATCCGGATCGTTGACCTGAATGGTGATAAGATCATTGACTCCAGAGACCAGTACCGGTTCGATTACACATCCACTCCCCGGATGGTTTTTGGTCTGACAAGTTATTTCAGGCATAAGAATGCCGATCTCACCCTCTTTTTCCAGGGGCAGACCGGAGCCTACAATTACGATAACGAGTTTGCCCGTCTGGGAGAGTCGGATCCTAAAAATGCATTCGTAGACCGGGCTAAGGACCGTTGGTCGGTCGATAATCCTACCGGAAAAATGCCGAGGGCCGATGCCTTCCAACCCGGAGAGACCACCTTCTTCCTGTATGATGCCACCTTTATACGGCTTAAGACCCTGGAACTGGGGTATACATTACCTAAATCTCTGGCCTCGCGTCTGCAACTGGATGATTTACGGATCTATGTGAGCGGATTTAATGTATTGACCTGGGCCAAAGAGATCAAGTGGACCGATCCTGAGATCAGTGGTAATTCTCTTTACTATCCCCAACAGCGTGTGTTTAAT
>JAJQBG010000394.1 GCA_021203405.1 Bacteroides sp. | reverse complement strand
TCTTTTTGTTGTGTGTATTTACAACTATTCATGCTCAATGGCTATGGGATATAGAAAAAATGAGAGAGATCAAAAAAGAGATTCAATCTCCGGCATACGCCGGCACATACACGGAGTTGATTAAGGAATCAGAAAAGTTATTAAACAAGAAGCCGTATTCGGTAACGGATAAAGAATACACTCCGCCCAGTGGGGATAAACATGATTATGTAAGTCTGAGCCGGTATGCATGGCCAGATCTGGAAAAACCGGATGGATTACCTTATAAACTTAGGGATGGTGAGTCGAACCCTGAACTGGAAAAATACGACAGAATTCCTTTGGGAAGTATGGCTCATGCAGTAAACACTCTCTGCCTGGCATATTTTTATAGTGAGAATGAGAAATATACGGAAAAAGCAATGGATTTTATCCGAACCTGGTTTATCCATGAAGAGACCAAAATGAATCCGAACCTTAATTACTCGCAGTTTATGCCGGGAACGAATAACTGGAAAGGCCGTGTTGCGGGGTTAATAGACACTTATTCGTTTGTTGAGCTGCTAAACAGCATTCAGCTACTCCACGGTTCCGGAAGCTACACGCTCACTGATAAACTCAAGCTCCGGGAATGGTTTGCAGACTTCTCCACCTGGTGGAAAACCAGCGAACAGGGTATTCAGGAGTATCATTCAAAGAACAATCACGGTTTGGCTTACGATGTACAACTAACCATTTATTTACTCTTTTCAGGAAATGTGGAAGATGCTAAAAAAGTCATAGAAGAGTTTCCCCAAAAACGTATGTTTGCTCATATAGAACCCGATGGAAAACAACCTCAGGAACTAAGAAGAACATTGGCTTTTCATTATTCTGAATATAATATCCGCCACATGATCGATATGTTTGCCATTGCCAGAGGCCTGGGTATAAACTTATACAATATAGAATCTGAAGATGGTCGGAGTTTTTACAAGGCTGTCGACTTTCTGACTCCTTATTTAGGCAAAACAGTAGAAGAATGGCCTTATAGGCAAATTAGTGGCTGGGATAATACTTTACAGGCATTTTGCGAAGATCTGTACCGGATCGTAGCACTGGATAAGACGAAAGTGGACTACCTGAACTTGTATAAGAACAAGGCTTTTGATAAGGCCCTCCTGTTATACGGGAACATGTATAATTAACATAGAGATGATCCTGATATTTTAAAAACAAACCATAAAATTACATACCATGAAAAACAGATCTTTTTTTATTGCTTTTATCCTGTTACTTCTTGTTTCCTGCACAAGTGAAAAGAGAGAAATAATAGAGGATAATTTCAATTTTGCAGCTGAACAGTTGGCTTTTGCCATGAGTGAAACAGATAAAGCAATCCGAGAAGAGAGTACTGAAAAAAGGAGAAAAGAGAGAAACGGGGGCAAGGTTATTTAGTAAATCCCAGAAGTATTAATAAAGAAGATGAATTAGAGGTAGTGCATTCCGGAGACTGGACAAGTGGCTTTTTCCCGGGTGAGTTATGGTATATGTATGAGTACACAGGAGATAAAAAATAGGAAAATGCTGCCCGTAAATATACCGATCCGCTGGAACGTGAGAAATTAAATGGGAGAACACACGATATGGGTTTTAAGGTATATTGCAGTTTTGGAAACGGTTATCGTTTAACAGGAGATACCCGATACAAAGATATTATGATTGAATCGGCCTACACATTGGTTACACGATACAGATCTCACCTGGGAGTAATACGTTCCTGGGATCATAGTCAGGATAAGTGGCAGTATCCTGTGATCATTGATAATATGATGAACCTGGAGCTCCTGTTTTGGGCTTTTAATGAGAGTAAAGACTCTATATTTTATGATGTAGCTGTGAATCATGCCAGAACAACGATAAAAAATCATTTTCGGGAGGACTACAGCACTTATCATGTAGTGGATTACGATACCATTACCGGGAAAGTAGTTCATAAACATACGCATCAGGGATATTCTCATGAGTCAGCATGGTCAAGAGGACAGGCCTGGGGGCTTTACGGTTATACTTTATGTTACAGGGAGACAGGTTTGCCGGAGTTTCTGGAACAGGCCACCCGTATAGCGGATTACATTTTTTCCAATCCTATGCTTCCGGAGGATCTGATTCCGTATTGGGATTATAATGCTCCCGGTATACCGGATGAACCGCGTGATGTATCGGCAGCTACAGTCACAGCCTCGGCTTTGTATGAGCTGAGTTTGTATGATAAAGAGAATATCAGGCAACATCTTTCCCGGGCAGAGAGGATACTGGAGAATCTGACAGCTCATTACCGGGCTAAGGTGGGTAAAGAGAGAGGATTCCTTTTATTAAACAGTACAGGGTCTAAACCGGGGGATCTGGAAATTGATGTTCCTTTGGTATATGCGGATTATTACTTTTTGGAAGCCCTGCTGAGAAAACAGAAGCTGGAACAGACGGGGAAGTTATTTGATTAACACAGGTATAATTCAAGGATTCAGGAGCCATACAAATTGAGAGTAAAGAATAACAAAGGTTCAGTACAATATCCATGAATGCTCTATTCTTTATTTACCTGATACTGGTGCTTATTTGGAATAATAAAAAAAGGATTATTTTTGAGTAAAAAAGTGTGGGTATCCCTGGTTAATCTTACACAATACATGAAAAACTATTTGCTTTTCCTTGTCTGGATCGTTTCGTTATTTATGGGTGCGAACGAACGGTATTATTTTTCCAACCTCTCTTTAGGGGACGGTTTATCACAAATTACAGTATCGTGTATAGAGCAGGATGCGAAAGGTTTTATGTGGTTCGGAACCCGGAATGGCCTGAACAGGTATGATGGATATATTTTTGATATGTGTGTCACCCATCCGGAAGATACTTTAAGCATCGGTGATAATCATATACTCTGTATGACAGCAGATGAGAAAGGAAATTTGTGGATAGGTACCAACAACGGACTGAATTACCTGGATATAACGACTCAGACCTTTAAAAGGTATTATTCAGAGGTGGAAAACTGTTATACGTTATCACACAGTACGATCTACTCTATTTTTTTTGATGAGGATAATCTACTTTGGGTGGGTACGGGTGCCGGGTTAGACAGGTATGATCCCCAAACAGATAGCTTTAACCATTTTGCCATCGATAATCTACTGGAAGAGAACCGCATCAACGCCATCAGTAAAAGGAAGAATAAACTATATGTTGCTACGCTAAAGGAGGGATTGATCATCTACGATTTCGGGACCGATCGGTATAAGACATACAAAGATATCCCTCGTTTGGGATATAGTACCGGGAACTTATCTGCCAGAAGTGTTTTTGTAGACAAGAGTGGGAATTTATGGGTGGGTACCCACAACTCCGGGGTGAATCTTCTTAAAGAGGGTGAAGAAGAGTTTATTAACTACAGTGAAAAGAATGGACTGACCAGTGACAAAATAAGAGGTATTACGGAGGATCCAGACGGGAATATAGTGATCGCTACCTTTAACGGACTGGATATTATTAATCCTGAAACCCGGCAAATAACCCAATACAAAGAGTATGGGGCACGGCAGGGAAATCTAAGCCACTACTCTATCATCAGTGTATACTATGACAAGTCTCATGCCTTATGGGTAGGAACCTATGCGGGTGGAATTTGCTATTACAACCACTACGGGCAAAAATTCAGGTTTCACGATACGGCGTATGAGCGGGAAAAGATATTAGGGATCATGGGGCCGATAGTGGAAACATCCACCAGTTTGTTTGTAGCGACCGAAGGAGGAGGATTACTGGAGATAGATAAATCAACAGGCTCTTACCAGACTCACGAAATATTTAAAGGGGTCTGGCAGAGGTATGGGAATAATATTATCAAATCCCTCTGCCTGGATGGGGATAAGATACTTTGCGGAACAAATATAGGCACCATCTATAGCTTCGACATTGCTCATAAAAGGTTCTCCCTGTTTTATAACCTCCGGGAAGAGAGATCGGTTTACTACCTGCAAAGGAACAAGAGGGGAGACCTGATTATAGGGGGAGTGAGCCAGTATGGGTTTTGCCTGTTAACCCGGGAGGGCAGACTGATCAATGAGTTTCCGGTGCGGGATGAATATGATATATTTTTTCCGGATGTAAGGTCTGTACTGGAGATAGAGGAGCATGTATATCTGATCGGAACACGCAATGAGGGGCTCTATTATTATGACTATAACCATCATACTTTGATTAATTACCGGTATAGTAAAAGTACCCCGCAGGGTTTGCCTGAAAATTATGTGACGGATATTATAAAAGATAGTAGTCAGAACATCTGGATAGGCACCAACGGGGGAGGAATAAGCCGGTTTGAGACAGAACCGGGGATCTTTACCACGTATAATACCGAATGGGGGTTATCGGATAACAATGTTTGTAAAATAATTGAAGATCATGTCAGGAATTTATGGATCAGTACGATCACCGGAATATCCCGGTTTGACCGGCACCAGTATGAGTTTACCAACTATACACACAACAATGGGATCAAAGTGAATGAGTTTACCGCACATGCGGGAACGCGTTTATGGAATGATGATATCATTTTTAGCGGTAATAACGGCCTGGTCTCGCTTAGTCCTGAAAGAATGAGTGTTAACCCTTTTATACCGCCTGTTATTTTAAAAAACCTGCATGTCAACAATCGTATGATCCTGCCGCAGGGGGAAGATGGAATATTGCAGATGCCGTTTGATAATCAAAAAAAGATTGTTTTAACATACAATGAGTCAAATTTTTCAATTGAATACAGTGCCCTGAACTACGTATTCTCCGAACAGAATCAATATGCTTATAAACTGGAAGGGTTTGACAAAGAGTGGAACAGAGTGGGCTCCCGGCGAATTGCCTATTATACCAATATACCTCCGGGTGAGTACCGTTTTATAGTAAGGGGTTCCAACAACGATGGGATATGGAATGAGCAGGGTGCTTTTGTAGATATTACCATTGCTCCTCCTTTCTGGAAAACAGATTGGGCTTATCTGTTATATACTTTACTGGTTGCTTCGGTTATAGCGTTTATTATCCGTTATTTCAGTGAAAAAAAGCGTTTGCAGGACGATATACGGATGAAACAGGTCGAAGCCAGAAGCCGGGAAGAGTTCCATCAGGCAAGAAATAAGCTTTTCACCAACTTTTCTCACGAACTACGTACGCCTCTTACATTAATAATCAGCCCTCTGGAGGATATAACTACCCAGGAGGATCTACCTCCGAGAGTACAAAAAACGTTGCTTTTGATGCAGAGTAACTGCCATCGGCTACTGCGTATTGTAAATAATCTGATGGATTTCCAGAAAAAGGAGAGTGGTACAATGAAATTAAAAGTATCCGAGGGCGATTTTGTGCAGTTTACCTCAGAGATGGCTTCGTTCTTTAAAGAACTGGCAGCTTTCCGGAAGATCAGGTTCAGTTTTAAGCCTGAGACCGACTCTATTTCTTATTGGTTTGACAAAAGCCTGATGGAGAAAGTATATTTTAATTTTCTATCCAATGCATTTAAAAATGTACCGGACGGAGGATCAGTGGAGATAACTCTTGCCAGCAAATCTCTGGAAGAGTTGAAAAAGCAGATGCCTGAAAAGGTAGAAAGCTTCGACAGGGAAGGAATTGAGTATATAGTACTGGCGATCAGGGACTCCGGGGAAGGGATTGCAACCGAAGAGCTGGAAAAGATATTTATTCCCTTTTACCAGGTGGCTCAGAATAAACATTCAGCTTCGGGAACGGGCCTGGGCCTGGGGTTGAGTAAATCGATCATTGAAATGCACCACGGTACTATATGGGCAGAGAGCAGATTAGGAGAAGGAGCTACTTTTAAATGTATCCTGCCGGTTTGTAAAGAACAGTATAAAGAGGATGAGTTTACTACGGAAACGGTTGAAGTGAGAACATCTTCCTACAAGATAGTCACTACTAATAGGGAGACACCGACAGATACTGAGAGAAAAAAAGAGGTACTCTATATTGGTTATTGAAGATAATACGGATGTAAGGAATTACATCGTATCGCATCTACAGGAGAGGTATACTGTTTATGAGGCTGATAACGGTGAAGAGGGCCTCTCCAAAGCGTTTAACCAGATGCCGGATCTTATTATATCCGACTTAATGATGCCTAAAATGGATGGTATGGAGGTGTGTGTCAAAATAAAACAGGATATCCGTACCAGCCATATACCTGTCATTATGCTTACTGCCCGGGGCATGACAGCGGATATAAAGGAGGGATATGAAGCGGGAGCTGACGATTACATTACCAAACCGTTCCACTCTTCCCTGCTGCTGGCCCGTATAGAAAATATACCTCAATCCAGGGAGAACCTGAAAAAGTTATATGGGAAAAACTTCTCTCTGGAGACGTTGGGTGTGGAGGCAACCTCAATGGAGGAAAAGTTTATGCAGAAGTTATATGATATACTGGAAAGCAATATTTCAAATCCAGAATTGAGCATTGACAAATTCTGCCGTGAAGTGGGAATGAGCCGGACGAATCTTTACCGGAAAATAAAATCGATTACCGGTTTATCTCCCAACGAATTTATCAGGAATTTCCGGCTTACTATGGGGGCTAAAATGCTGAAGGAGGTGAGACTTTCGGTTTCAGAAGTATATGTGGCGGTGGGATTCAGTAGTCATGCCTATTTTTCAAACTGTTTTAAAGCTTATTATGGGGTCTCTCCTACCGAATATACCATGCACGGAAAATGAGCGTAAAAATATCGGGGCAACTTATGGATGTTTACCCTACTCCTCTGTTTTCAGCAGATAAAAGAACTCATGATACGTGGAATGTGTCATGAGTTCTTTTTATAAAAGCAGATCAAGCGCCGCCAACACACATAAAACTAATTACCAAACACTTAACAAAAAAACAAACCGAATAAAGGAAGTGAAAATGGAAGGATTTTATAAATTAAAGGATAGTATTTGCAAATAGATCAGAAAGCAGACACCTACATTTGTCAACATCATCTTACCCCGAAAAACATATACTACTATGGGGAAGATATTATTACTACTTATCATCTGGCTACTTATACTTCCAGTAAGAGCACAGCGGGCAAAAACAGTGGAAGATAAAATGGATTGGTGGAGAGAAGCCCGTTTCGGGATGTTCATTCACTGGGGACCTTACTCGATGTTGGGTGGTATGTATAACGGGCACCGGCAACGCAAGGGAGGAGCCGAATGGATCATGAACCGTTGCAAAATTCCGGTTGCCGAGTACCAGAGCTACGCCGAAAGAATGAATCCTGTAAAATACGACCCTGAATCATGGGTATTACTGGCTAAAGAGGCTGGAATGAAATACATTATTATTACTGCCAAGCATCATGATGGGTTTGCTATGTTCAAAAGCAACGCCAGCAAGTTCAATATAGTAGATTTTACTCCTTACAAAAAGGATGTACTGGACGAATTGGCAAAAGCATGCCGGAAACACGATATGAAACTTGGTTTTTACTATTCACATGCTCAGGACTGGAACAACCCGGGCGGTTCGGCAGCCCGCAAAGTAATGGAAGAGGGATGGCTTAATCCCGACTCGGCACGCATTGATCAATATACCCTGGATCATCAGGGCCATTGGGATGCTGCACAGCAAACCCGGAGTATGCAACAGTATATAGAGGAGGTTGCTGTTCCCCAGGTAAAAGAGTTACTGAGTAATTACGGGGAGGTAGCTGTGATCTGGTGGGATACTCCGGTACGGATGACGGATGAGTTTGCGGAAAAATTTCAAAAGATACTGGACGAGTATCCCCAGGTTATTACCAACGGCCGGCTAAAGCGTCCGAACTTTCCGGGGGACTACCGGGCGCCGGAACAAAAAATACCGGATTTAAGCGAACTGGACGGACGCGACTGGGAAACCTGTATGACCATGAACAATTCATGGGGGTATAAAAGTTATGACCAGAATTGGAAAAACTCCGAAGTTTTAATACGTAACCTGATCGATATTGCATCCAAAGGTGGTAACTATCTATTGAATATAGGTCCTACTGCCGAAGGAGAGATACCGGAACAAAGCATAGAGGGATTACGTGCTATTGACCGGTGGATGAAAGTAAACGGTGAAGCGATTTACGGTACACACAGAAGCCCTGTGGGAGCCCTTCCCTGGGGACGTTGTACCCGGAAAGATACTGATAAGGGTACAATCCTGTATCTGTCTGTTTTTGAGTGGCCGGAGAACGGGAGACTCATACTCAAAAAAGATTATAAGGTTGGTAAGGCTACTTTACTAAATGGTGAGCTGGATCTGAAATTCAGAAATAGCGGGGAAGGGATAGAAATTATGCTTCCGGAAAAGGCTCCCGACCCTATTGCCTCAGTTATCAAACTGGAACTGACCAACAAACTCTCTTTGGAACAGGTGATACCGGATATAAAAAAATCATTTGATATAGTAGATTAGCCATGAAAAAGCTTTTACTAACGGTATCGTTAAGCATCCTGCTGGCTCTGCAGCTGGGTGGATGCGCGCAAAGCAATGATGGAGAAAACTGGCCGGAAGGAAAAGATCCTCAGACTGTAGGTTTATTAGTGGCAAACCGGTTTATAGCAAGTCCACATAATAGCTTCCATCCGGACAGACCTCCCCGCTCTATTACTTATCCGGAAGTATGTACCTGGTACGGAGCACTGAAGTTTGCAGAAGCAACGGAGAACACCCGGCTACTGCATCAATTGGAGCAGCGTTTTCTGCCGTTCTTTGAAGAGGAAAAGCACCTGGTTCCCCGACCGTGGCATGTGGATTATTCGGTTTTTGGTGCTATCCCCCTGGAACATTATAAGCACAACAGGGACAAACGTTTTTTCGATATGGGCATTCGTTTCGCAGATGTTCAGTGGGAGATCCCTGTTGATTCGCCCCAGGTGGTAAAAAACGAATATCATAAATTTATGGATCAGGGCCTTACCTGGCAAACGCGCTACTGGATAGACGATATGTATATGATCACCCTGGTACAATCCAAAGCGTATGAGGCAACCGGTAACAAAAAGTACATTGAACGTGCCGCGCATGAAATGGTCGTTTATCTGGATACGATCCAAAAGCCCAACGGCCTTTTTTACCATGCTCCCGATGCTCCCTTTTTCTGGGGAAGAGGCAATGGCTGGATGGCAGCAGGTATGAGCGAACTGCTTTCGTCTCTTCCTGCTGATAACAAGTACTACCCTTCTATACTGGCCTCCTTCCGGCAAATGATGAACAGTTTAAAAGAGTATCAGCGGGCAGATGGTTTATGGGGACAGTTGATGGATAAACCGGAGTCGTGGATAGAGACATCCGGATCGGCTATGTTTACGTATGCGATGATCACAGGGGTAAAAAACGGCTGGCTGAAACCTGAAGAGTATACTCCTGTAGTTCGTAAAGCCTGGATTGCCCTGGTGGATCATATAAACGAAGAGGGAGATATAGCCAGTGTATGCGAGGGAACTAATCGAAAAAATGATTATCAGTATTATTTAGACCGTCAGCAAAAGACGGGTGATATGCATGGTCAGGCACCTGTACTGTGGTGCGCATGGGTTTTATTAAACAAGTAAATTCAATAGGTTATGAAAAATATAGTGATAGGTATCTTTACTATGGTAATGCTCTCTTCCTGTTTTTCACCGGAAAGGGAGTGGAAAATTGCCTCTCCGGATGGGAATATCCGGATAACAGTTCTCAGTGAAAAGGCGGAAGGCGAAAAGGAGAGCCGGCTTGTTTACAGAGTGAGTTACAAGGAGAAAGAGGTTATTGAAACTTCGCCATTGGGAATTGTCAGAGAGGATGAACAGTTCTCGCGGGATCTTAAATTTTTATCCAAAAGTAGCCTTTCCCTGATAGACGAGGAGTATACATTGAAATCGGGTAAAAGATTAGCCTGTCATAATTTTGCCCATGAGCAGGTACTGACTTTCGGGAATGAGAACGGGAAACAGGTAGAACTGATCGTAAGAGCTTACAACGACGGTGTTGCCCTGCGTTACAGGTTTCCGGAGAAGGGCGACAGCACTTATAAGGTTATCAGTGAAGAGACAGGCTTTAAGCTCTCTCCGGCGGGTACAGCATGGATTCATCCCTATCACTGGAACAGTCGTCAGAAACCCAGCTATGAGGATTATTGTGAAAGTGAAATAGAGATAGGAACCCTTTCTCCCAAAGAGCAGGGATGGGCATATCCCATGCTTTTCCAAACGAAGAACGGCTGGGTAATGATAACAGAGGCTGTGATGGATGGTACCTATTGTGCTACCCATATAAGAAACACACCAGATGGTTTATACACCGTTTGTTTTACGGAAAAGGATGAGATCGTGATACCGGACGATCCGCAGCCCACCTCTACCCTACCCTGGGCTACTCCCTGGCGGGTGATTGCCATCAGTAACGATTTAGCGGGAATTGTAGAGACCAACCTTGTACAGCACCTGAATCCTCCTTCAGTTATTGCCGATGAGTCATGGATAGAGCCGGGACGGTCCAGCTGGAGCTGGTGGTCAGATGGCAGTTCTTCCAAAAGTTATCAGGCACAGATAAGGTATGTGGACTTTACAGCAGATATGGGATGGGAATATACACTTATTGATGCAGGCTGGCCGGATATGAAAGGGGGAAGCGTAGAGGATGTGGTGGAGTATGCAAACCGTAAAAACGTGGGAGTATGGCTTTGGTACCATTCCGGAGCCGGATATCCGCAGGAAGAGGTGAACTATTTCAATATAATGTCTATTCCGAAGGAACGAAAAAAGGAACTGGCCCGGATCCATAAACTGGGGGTAAGAGGGATCAAGGTAGATTTTTTTTGATACGGATAAACAGGGAATCATTAAACTTTATCAGGAGATTCTTCAGGACGCTGCGGAATATCAGATCATGGTTAATTTTCATGGAGCTTCGCTCCCCAGGGGATTGGAACGTACCTATCCAAACCTGATGACTACCGAAGCCATCCGGGGAGCGGAAGCTTTTGGACAACAACCGGCCTGTGACAGAGCTCCTTCCCATAATGCAACTGTACCTTTCACACGAAATTTAGTAGGATCGATGGATTATACGCCGGTTACTTTCTCCAATAAAATACGGCAGGGTGTAGAGGCTTTGAATATTACCACCTACGGGCACCAGTTGGCTTTATCAGTTGTATTTGAATCAGGAGTTCAGAATTTTGCCGATCGATATGAATCTTATCAGGCCTTGCCTCAAGGTCCCAAAGAGTTCCTGAAAGAGATTCCGGCAGCGTGGGATGAGACCAGGCTTATTTCCGGATATCCAGGTGATCATGTAATCATGGCCCGGAGAAAAGGTGACACCTGGTATATAGGGGGGATCAATGGAAAAAATGAAAATCGTCTCTTCACTTTTGAGCTTCCATTTATAGAAGCCAATAAAGAGATAGACTTTATAACGGATGGAAAAGATAGAATATATTTTAATGAAGAATCACAGATAACAGGTACTTCATTTACAGTGAACGCATTACCGTATGGAGGATTTGTTGCTAAAATCAAACTTTAGTTTAACCATTAATTATTTTACCATGAAAAAACCAAAAACAGTAAGGCACATTCAAAGATGCATCGTGTTTGTTGTGTGCATTTTTTGTACTGCTTTCTTAATGGCCCAGTCCATAAAGATCAGTGGTACTGTTGTGGATGAAAATTCAGAACCGGTTTTCGGAGCCAATGTATCCGTAAAAGGAACAACGACAGGAACTATTGCAGGGGGCAAACGGGGAATTTACCCTGGAGGTACCGGGTGAAAACTCAGTACTGGTTATCAGCTTTGTAAGCTATGTAAAACAGGAGATCCCGGTAGGACGCAACCGGATCTTTAGAATTATCCTGCAGGAAGATCAGCAGTTACTGGATGAACTCATCGTAGTGGGTTATGGCACCCAAAAGAAGGCAAATCTGACAGGTGCTGTGGGTACGGTGAGTGCCGATGAGCTGACAACACGTGTCATGCCTAATACGGAATCTTTGCTGCAGGGACGGATACCCGGATTGCAGATCACACAGAATTCCGGTCAACCGGGCGCAGAGAATAATGCGATACAGATCCGGGGAATGGGAACATTCTCTGCTGCAGGAAATAATCCACTGGTTCTTATTGACGGGGTTGAGGGTGATATGAATAAAGTGAATCCCAATATGATAGAGAGTGTAACAGTACTAAAAGATGCCGCATCTTCGGCTATTTATGGTTCACGCGCAGCAAACGGTGTCATTCTTCTTACTACCAGGAATGGGCGGGAAGGACGTCTGAACATTGATTTCAGCTATAATTTCTCGCTGCAGACTCCTTCTATGAAGCAAAAGAGAATTACGGATTCCGTAGAGTTTATGGAGCTGATGACAAAGGCTGTGGGGCATACCAAAGATGGTCTGGGGAAAAAAGATTATACGTATGAAGAGATAGAGGCTTACAGACAGGGAAGACTTACCAACCCGGATCAGTATCCAAGTACTGACTGGATCGATGAGGTAACGCGCACCGCCCCGATGCATCAATACTTTTTAGGAGTGAACGGAGGAAAAGGGGGTACCTCCTACAATTTTGGTGCCGGTGTCGTGGATCAGCAGGGAGTGATGATAAAGACCGGATTCAAAAAGTATGATATCCAGTTCAATATGACGACCAATCTGGGAGGCCGTGTTACGTTCGGTACCAATATCAATTTTGCCACCAGCGACAGATACGAACCTGCTGTTACCAGCGGTTCTACACCTGAGGATATTATCAACTTTAATGCTACGGAAGACCAGATGTTATGTGCCTATGCACAAAGTCCTCTGTTCAAACCTTACTTACCGGATGGCAGCGGCCGGTTCTCAGCCTACGCTTACCCGGATAAAGGGGGAAACAAAAACCCGGTTGCTATTGCTAATAACGGTAGTAAAAAAGAGTTTAAAGAGTACTATTTACTGGCCAGCGCTTTTATGAATGTAAAGATACTGGAAGGGTTACAGGGTGAAGTAAAAGCCTCTGTAAAATACAATGATACGCAGGCAAGAGCCCGTACGATCAGTACCATCGGCTATGCCTACCATCCGGATGCTAACGGGGAGCATAACCAGGTATCGGTCTGGAACAGTACGGATAATCAATTGGCGATCAGAAATGCTAAAGATGTACAATATACCTTTTTTGCTACACTGAATTATAAAAAAAACATTCAAAGACTTTCACAACCTGAGTGCCATGCTGGGGTATAACCAGGAGTATTTCCACTACAACAAGCTGATCGGGTACCGGTTAGGATTACCGACCAATACTATGTGGGAACTGGATACGGCACCTATTGCAGGACAAAAAACAGGAGGAAGTGCTTACGAATGGGCTCTTCAGTCTCTGTTCGGAAGAGTGAATTATGATTATAAATCCAGGTATCTGCTGGAAGCTAACTTCCGTTATGATGGTTCGTCCCGTTTTCACAAAGATAACCGCTGGGGATTCTTCCCCTCTTTCTCAGCCGGATGGCGTATATCGGAAGAGGCTTTTCTGAAAGATATGGATTGGCTGAGCAACCTGAAGATAAGAGGCTCCTGGGGACAACTGGGTAACCAGAACATCGGTAACTATCCCTACCAGGATCTCCTGGCAACGGCAGTTCATAATTTTAACGGCACAGTGGAACAGGGAGTCACCAAAAAGACACTCAATACACCGGATATTAAATGGGAAACCACCACAGCAGTAGACTTAGGAGTAGATTTCGACTTTTTCAACTCTAAAATATATGGTTCGATAGACTGGCATAAGAAAACAACAAAAGATATTCTCCGCAGATTGCAGGTGCCTGACCATATTGGTCTGGAAGCTCCCTGGGTAAATGATGGAGAGATGGAAAACAAAGGCTGGGAGTTTGTACTGGGCCACCAGAACAGCATCGGAGGCTTCCGGTATAGTATCAGTGCTAACCTGGATACCTACAAGAATAAATTGTTGAAGTATGGGGCGAGAGAGATTGGAACCGGTATTGTAAAAGAAGAGGGTCTGCCGTGGAATACATTCTATATGTACCTGTTCGACGGTATTTATCAGAACCAGGCAGAGATCGATAACGGCCCGACTCCTATTACAGGTACTCAACCCGGAGATATGAAATACAAAGATATCAGCGGCCCTGACGGAGTTCCGGATGGAAAGATAGATGCTTATGACAGAGTTACCGTAGATGAAGCTTTTCCTAAATTCAACTATGGATTCAATGTCAATATGGAGTATAAGAACTTTGACCTGAGTCTTTTCTTCCAGGGTGTATATGGACGTAAAATATACGTAAAAGAGTGGGGTATTGCTCCTTTCAGACAATCGGCACCTCCTTCGGTATTCTGGCGTGATGCCTGGGACGGCGAAGGAACATCCAACACCATTCCTCACATCTTTAATGATAACTATGCACCCAATACACAGGTTTCTGACTGGTGGTTGCAGGATGCCTCCTACCTGAGACTTAAAAATCTGCAGTTTGGGTATACAGTGCCTAAAGTTCAGACGTTGAAACTGGGAGTACAAAACCTGAGGGTCTATTTCTCTGCAGACAATCTGGTGACCTTTACAAAATTCTTCCAGGGTCTTGATCCGGAAAGAACAACCAGTTCCAATGCCAGAGCAGCTATTTATCCCCAGAACAGGGTATTAACATTCGGAGTAAAAGTTACACTATAAGAAAGGAGCTTATTATGAAAACAAATACAATCAAATTATTCATTATCGGTGTGATAGTAAGCTGTTACGCCTGCGATGACTTTTTAGACAGAAATTCTCTGACCGATTTAAGCACGGATGCCTTCTGGAAAACCGAAAAGGATGCTCAGAAAGCGTTGGTAGCCGCATATTCAGGATTACGTACCCAGGTATACGCAGCTGTTAAGGCAGCAGCGGGAGTATCGATGGATATAGAAGCTTTGTCTGACAATGCCGGGCTTACTTCAGGATTTCAAAGTTATAACACCATTCTGAAAGGAGGGATCAATGCCTCTACAGGAGGTGCCATCAATAATTACTGGAAAGATAGCTATGCAGGGATTGCCGCCTGCAACTACTTTTTAGAGAACGCAGCTAAAGTGGAGAATATAGTATCCATTGATAATATGAACAAATACAAGGCGGAAGCACTCTTTTTAAGGGCTTATTACTACAACGAACTGATACAGTTGTATGGTGCAGTACCCCTGACCCTGAAATCGGAATATGTAGGAAGTGGATATGAAAAGACTCCCAGAACCTCGAAAGAAGAGGTGGTGAAACAGCTTCTTGCGGATCTGGATGTGGCAATTCCCAATCTTCCTCATACAGCTTATATGGACGGACATGCGGTAAGGGGTTCGGCTATCCTGTTAAAAGTCCGGATATTGATGAATAACCACCGTTATGAGGAGGCTGCCGAAACTGCATGGAGTCTTATCGGAGATAGCAATAATCCGTTTGAACTGGCAGATGACTATTCCGGAATATTTTTTGGCAAACAGGAGAATAATCCGGAGATCATGTTCTCTGTAATGTTCAAAGCTCCTGCTGACTATCACTCTCTGGACCAGATGGTAGGAAGCCGTATGAGTTGCTTTCCCACCCAGGATCTTTTAGAGGCCTATGAGCCTGGCGATCCGCGTATAAAGATGACCATCTTCCAGATCGGCGATCCGTGGATACAAAATCCGCAAACGGGTACTTTCCAGCAGGAGGGTTCCAGAGCCGAGAGTGTAATTCCTTACACAGATATGGCCTGGAGAAAGTGGATCAATCCGGGTGCCTATGTTCCTACCGGTACCTATACCAGTGATCAGCATATTGTCAAAATGCGCTATGCAGACCTGCTTCTTTTGTATGCCGAGGCTATGTTTGAAAGTGGTGAAGGCACGGATCCGCGCGCACTGAAAGCCCTCAATGATGTGCGCTCGCGCAGTGGGGTAGAGATGCCGTTAAAGGAGGTATTGACCCGTGAGAATATACGGAATGAAAGGCGGGTGGAACTGGCTTATGAAGGATTGCGTTACAACGATCTTATCCGTTGGGATATAGCTAAAGATGTGATCCCGCAAATTCCCTATGACAAAGTAGGGACGAAACGCAGGTATGACGGAAACCTGTGGCCGGTACCTCAGACGCAAATGGATATAATGGAAGGTGTATGGACGCAGAATCCAGGATTTTAAAGAATAAAATGCTGACATCCCGGGGGCTGAATAGATAATCAGCTCCCGGGAAATAAAAAAGTATTGGTAATGAGGGAAAAGAGGATTAAAATGATAAGAACCATTATCCTATTGGCATTGTATAGTACGGGGATCTCCTGTTATGCACAATCGGGGAAAGTAATGAATGCTGATGGCAGAACGGATACATACAAACTGATAGAGTCTTATGGATATGGTGTGGAAGTACCCGATTGCGGACACCCGGTTAAACACATCACTCAGCTATATGATCCGGAACTACAAAAGAATGTTTTCGGATTTACCCTGCATGCAGAACTGGACGACGACCGCTGTGGTGCCCAGGACAGGCAAAGAACAGAAATAAAAACCTTTGGTCCTTCACCGGACTCCATGAAAGGACACCGGGGGAAAACCCATCTTTATAAATGGAAATTCAAACTGGATAAAGATTTTCAGCCTTCTCCCCTTTTCTGCCACATCCATCAGGTGAAGGCCGATGCAGGTCCCAATGCAGGAGCTCCTATCATTACTTTAACTCCCCGGTTAAAGAACGGGAAAGAGGTTATGTAGTTTCATGTAGTGACTGCTGAGAACAAATCTACTGTTTTGAAAGAGGTTGATCTCTCTCCGTTTAAAGGAACCTGGGTAGAGGTAACTGAGAAAATTGTGCACGAAAGAGCGGGTAAAGTAGAAATCGAGATTAAAAGGGTTTCGGACGGGAAACAACTGTTATATAAAAAAGTAGAGAAGGTCGACTTATGGCGTGATGGTGCACGTTTTAACCGGCCTAAATATGGAATATATCGTAGTTTAAAAGAGAGAAGCTATCTAAGGGATGAAACTGTATTGTTTGCAGATATAGAGCTGACAGAGGTCAGAAAGGCTCAATCCGTAGTACAAATAACCGGATGGGAGGCTGCTGAAAATATAGAAAATATCTATCGGAACGTTTTTCCCGCCAGACATTAAACAGTATTGACTTTGGAGCTATCGGGAATAACTTTCATGATAATTCTGCTGCACTGAAAGAGGCAATTGAAACGTACCATCAAATAGGAGGAGGTACTGTTTGGGTTCCACCAGGTATGTACAAAGTAAATGCTCCTCTTAAAATGTTATCAAATGTGTGTCTCTCCCTGGCTGAGGGGAGTATTCTCTGTTTTGATCAAGGAACCAAAAAGGATTTTCTGGTTATATGTGATCAGGTAGAAAATATAGGTATAAAGGGTCCAGGTAAGATCCGGGCTATAAAAGAGGGCAAAGGGGGAATTGGAATATCGGATAGTAAAAATATACTTATTTCCGGGCTGGATATAGAATCCGGAGGAGATAATCTATCTGTTCAGACTCATACCCTATCCGAAAATATTCTTATCCAACAGAGTTATTTCCGAAGGGCACAGGGTACAGCCTTTGTACTGGGAAGAGAGACCTCAGGAAATATCCGGAACCTGTTTGCCAGAGAAAATAGCTTTGGAGTGATACCCGAACATATCGTAAAAATAAAATCTGATACCGAAAGAGGAGGAGTTATTGAAGAGATCCGGATGAGGGATAACTATTCGGAGGGATATCCGTGCGAAACAGCTTTTTATCTGGAACAGGAAATTAAAAATTCAACCCGGGGAAATAACACACCTGTGATCTGGTATGGTTATTTTGAGAATTTCAGGAACCTGAATGTAACCAAGAATGGGATAACGTTGATATCCCTCCCTAAAAACAGTCACCCCATTGAGAGTATGTGGTTTAAAAACATACAGATCACAGGAGGAAAAGAGATAATATCCCGGGGAAGCACCCGGGATATTTATGTAGAAAATGTAAGTTCAAAACCGATTGACCTGAACGACATCACTGCAGGTGCGGTTGCGGAAGCAAAATTACCCTACAAGCCGGATGAGTCACCGGCTTACTGGTCTGTTGCAGCAGCCCGGAGTTTAATGGCACGTTATCCTGATTTTACACAGACTTACTGGAATGCATGGACGTATGTACATGGATATATGGCTTGTGCATTCGAACGTCTATACAGATCGACCGGTGAGAAAATGTACCTGGAATATATCAAAAACTATATCGATAACTTTATAGATGAAGAGGGCAATTTTCTGGCAGTAGCCAATAACAAAGGTATAGCCAGAAGGCCGAATGTATGCGATAACCTGGATAATATGATGACAGGTAATACGCTGGTGATGTTGTATGAACATTACAAAGATGTCCGTTATAAAAAGGCTGCCGAATATATCCGGCACTGCCTGGAGGATTATCCCCGAAACAGTGATGGGGGATTCTGGCACAGCAGGAATTTACACGGGCAGATGTGGATAGATGGTATATTTATGGGGCAGATGTTTTTGTTGAGATACGGTCGTTCTATCGGGGATCCGGAATATGCATATCAGGAGGCAACCAGACAAATTGTAGCTTATTCAAAAACAGGAGAGCAGAACAACTCCGGATTATATGTTCATGGAGTATATGAACCGGGACACGGTGACCGGGAATGCCGGTGGGTGGATCCTGCAACCGGAAAATCTCCGGAAGTATGGGGAGAAGGACTGGGCTGGTATGCGCTGATCATCGTAGAGGCATTGGAGGCTATTCCGGAAAGTTACAGCGGACACGCCGAAGTGAAAGAGATATTTATCCGTTTGACAAAAGTATTGAAACAGACTCAGGATCATAGAACCGGAGGATGGTATCAGGTAGTAGACAAAGGAGAAATGCCGGACAACTGGATCGAGACTTCAGCAAGTGCCATGTTTACCTATACCCTTCAGCAGGGCATCAACCTGGGTATCCTGGATAAAGCAGAGTATGGTCCGGTTGTAGAGAATGGATATAAATCTATAGTCAATCACGCTAAAATCAATAAGAAGGGTCTGGTAGATATTTATGAAGCATGTGATGGTGTAGGAGTGCAGGACAACTATGAGAAATACATCCATTACAAAAAATCCTTAAACGCTAAAGAAGCCTATGTAGGCTTTGTATGGGCTACGGAAATTATAGAAAGAGAAGCGATAAAGACAGATCGGGAGAAAGGACTTTATATCCGGTAATTCAGAAAGATTTGTTGGCTTATAACAGGAAAGCCGAACTCTCCTTATAGATTGTTCGGCTTTCAGCTAAATGCCTCATTTTATTATGGAGTAGGCACTACCTTTTGAATAGAACTATCCTCATTAAAAAAACATGCTGTCAATACAGGTTTCCCGGTTATAACCGCCCGCACATCCCATAGCAATACCATCGGGACGGGTAAAACGGTGGAAAACAATATACCACTCATCTGTTCCGGGCTTCTGCAATACAGAATTATGACCTGTTCCATAGATACCTTTTCCCGGATCTTTGATAAGAATAAGGTTATCTTCCGGAATCCGGATAGGTCCTAACGGAGAATCGGATGTTCCATACCACACCTGGTAATCTTCACTACGAGTATCGTTCTCCGACCAAAGGAAATAGTAAATTCCATCGCGGTCGAATACATAAAACCCTTCCCGAAAGGTTCCGTCAGAGGGAGTTATAATATGAGGTTTATCCTCTTTAAAGGAGATCATATTGTCACCTAATTCAAATACACCCAGATAACCATTTCCCCGATAGAAATAGTATTTATATCCCGTATCTGTTTTCTTTTCAATGATACAGGGTGCCCAGGCATTCCGATCGGCCCAGGAGACATCTTTTTTCAGGTCAAGGACCACTCCTTCTTCTTTCCACTCTTTGAGATTATCAGAAGAGAAGGTTTTGAATTAATAGCCTCCCCAGTTATCATATCCGTCACTGGTAGGATAGATATAGTACTTCTCTGTTTTCTCTGCGTAGAGTATTTCAGGATCGGCATAAAAACCATTGATAACCGGATTGTGTCCCTCTTTATTAAACCCGGGAGGAGTACCCCATTTAGCAGTCAGGGCATCCAGTTCCTGTTGAGTGATGGGAATCACCGATCCGTGCCGGGGAGGGAAATTCATGGATATCTCCTCATCTATTACTGTAAAGTTTTCCAGATCGGTACTTTCGGTAAACTGATAAGTTCCTTTTTTATAAACATCATACATCAGGATGTATTTATCACTACCGGTAAGTTTAAAGATTCCGGATCCTTCTACCGCCTCAGTGGTCTGTTGTTAATAACCTTCATGCTCCTTCCAGGTACCAGAGGTAAGCGAATTGGAAGTGACCAGTTTAATACCGTTATCGTGGCCTTCGGTTTTGTACAATATATAGTACACCCCATCTTTTAATACAATATCTCCGTCAATACAGGATTTCCCATTGGAAGGGAAAAAAGTTGTTGAGGATCCCCTTCCAGATCAGTAAAATCTTCGTTGGCATAGGCATAGTATATAATATCCACACCATTTCCATGTTTTATAGAGAAGTAGACCATATATTTATCCGCTTTTTTATCATAGATAGTCTGTGGAGCCCATACCCGTTTGAGGTTTTCCTGGTTAGAGTACTTCTGCTGAATATTTACTACGGAAGATTGCCAGTTGATCAGGTCATCGGATTTGAGAAGGACCATGCCCC
>JAJQBG010000057.1 GCA_021203405.1 Bacteroides sp. | reverse complement strand
AAAGAAAAATTTATATATAGCTATTGTTTGTCAGAAGTCAGCTGAAATAGAGTCCCCTGATTTTGAAGATTTACATACGGTGGGTACCATTGGTAAAGTAGTCAGGATCCTGGAAATGCCGGATCAGACCACTACTGTGATCCTTCAGGGTATCAAACGATTTAAGCTTAACAACCTGACAGAAACCTTCCCTTACCTGAAAGGGAACGTAGAACTATTATCAGAAGATATACCACAGAAAGAAAGTAAAAAATTTGATGCACTTGTTGAAGCCTGTAAGGATTTGACTATTAAGTATATTAAAGTTTCCGAAAATATTCAGCCGGACTCAGCTTTTGCTATAAGGAACATCAATAACAAAATGTTCCTTATAAATTTTATCTGTACTAACCTTCCTCTTAAGAAGGATGAAAAGATGGAACTTCTGGAGAAAAACTCTCTTCAGGAGAGAGCATTCCGGCTACTTGAAATACTGAACAGGGAGGTTCAGCTGGCAGATATCAAAGCATCGATCCAGATGAGGGCCCGGGAAGATATTGACCAGCAGCAACGGGAGTATTTCCTGCAACAGCAGATCAAAACCATTCAGGATGAACTGGGAGGTAGTGGCCAGGAGCAGGAGATAGAAGAAATGCGTAGTAAATCCTTCTCCATGAAATGGGGAAGCGAAGTACAGACAGTATTTTTGAAAGAATTGAGTAAACTGGAAAGAACTCATCCCCAATCCCCGGATTATGGTGTACAGTTGAATTACCTGCAAACAATGTTGAGTTTGCCCTGGGGCACCTATACGACAGATAATTTCAACCTGAAAAGTGCTGAGAAGACCCTCAATAGAGATCACTATGGATTGGAACAGGTAAAAGAACGTATCCTGGAGCATCTGGCAGTATTAAAATTAAAGGGAGATATGAAATCTCCGATCATTTGTTTGTATGGCCCTCCGGGAGTTGGAAAAACTTCCCTTGGAAAATCTATTGCAGAAGCATTGAACCGGAAGTACATACGGATGTCGCTGGGTGGTGTACACGATGAAGCAGAGATCCGCGGACATCGTAAAACCTATATCGGTGCCATGCCCGGGCGTATTATTAAGAATCTTATTAAAGCAGGTTCATCAAATCCGGTATTTATTCTGGATGAGATCGATAAGATAAACTCTGAACGTCAGGGAGATCCTTCATCTGCCTTACTGGAAGTACTGGATCCTGAACAGAATAACGCTTTTCATGATAATTTCCTGGATGTGGACTTCGACTTGTCGAAGGTTATGTTCATTGCTACGGCAAACAACCTGAATAATATCCCCAGCCCGCTGTTGGATCGTATGGAACTGATAGAGGTTAGTGGATATATTACTGAAGAGAAGATTGAAATAGCCCGTAAGCATCTTGTTCCGAAAGAACTGGAGAATATGGGATTAAAGAAAAGGGATATCTCTTTCCCCAAGGCTACTCTGGCAGCCATTATAGAGAACTATACCCGGGAAAGTGGTGTACGTGAACTGGAAAAGAAGATCAGTAAAGTGATCCGGAAGTTTGCCCGTAAATATGCGACTGACGGATTCTTTCCTCAAAGAGAGATTAAACCGGCTGATCTGTACGACTATCTGGGTGCTCCCGAATATACCAGTGATAAGTACCAGGGTAATGAATATGCCGGTGTGGTAACAGGATTGGCCTGGACCTCAGCAGGTGGAGAGATCCTGTTTGTAGAGACCAGTCTCAGCAGAGGAAACGGACGTCTTATCATCACAGGTAACCTGGGAGATGTAATGAAAGAGTCTGCCATGCTGGCACATGAATATATCAAAGCCCATGCTTCACTGTTTGATCTGGATGAAGATATTTTTGATAACTGGAACATCCATTTGCATGTACCCGAAGGAGCTATTCCTAAGGATGGACCTTCTGCCGGTATAACAATGGCTACTGCTCTGGCATCTGCATTTACGCAGCGTAAGGTGAAAGAGAATCTGGCAATGACCGGAGAGATCACTCTACGTGGAAAGGTGTTACCTGTGGGAGGTATTAAAGAAAAGATACTGGCTACCAAACGTGCCGGTATTAAAGAGATCATTCTTAGTGAAGAGAATAAGAAAAATATAGAAGAGATCCAACCCATCTATATTAAAGGTCTTGCTTTCCATTACGTCAATGACATTAAAGAGGTTTTTGCTATAGCTTTAACGAATGAGAAAGTAATGAATCCGGTAGATCTGACGGTAAACAAGACCGATAAAGAATGACTTTTGAATTACAACACACCGATGCAAAAAGTAATGCACGGGCAGGAATGATAACTACCGACCACGGGCAGATCGAAACTCCGATCTTTATGCCCGTGGGTACGGCGGGTAGTGTGAAGGGAGTACACGTCACAGAACTTAAGAACGATATAAACGCTCAGATCATTCTGGGAAATACTTACCATCTCTATCTGCGTCCGGGGCTTGAAGTATTGGAGCAGGCCGGAGGACTTCATAAATTTAATGGATTTGATCGTCCTATCCTTACCGATAGTGGCGGCTTTCAGGTGTTCTCTCTCTCTTCCATCCGAAAACTGCGTGGAGAAGGAGCAGAGTTTCGCTCTCACATTGATGGTAGCAAACATATATTTACTCCGGAGAAAGTAATGGACATTGAACGTACTATCGGAGCCGATATCATGATGGCATTTGATGAATGTCCCCCGGGAGATTCTGACTATGCGTATGCCAAAAAGTCATTAGGATTGACACACCGTTGGCTGGATCGTTGTATTAAACGTTTCAATGAGACAGAGCCTAAATATGGGTATCAGCAATCTCTTTTTCCCATTGTGCAGGGATGTGTATATCCGGACCTCAGAAAAGAATCAGCTGAATTTATAGCATCCAAGGAGTGTGACGGAAATGCAATCGGAGGTCTGGCTGTAGGAGAGCCTGTAGAGAAGATGTATGAAATGATTGAGGTGGTCAATGAAATATTGCCTCAGCATAAACCCCGGTATCTGATGGGGGTCGGTACACCGGTAAATGTTCTGGAAGCGATTGAACGTGGAGTAGATATGTTTGATTGTGTGATGCCCACCCGTAACGGACGCAACGGTATGTTGTTTACCAAAGATGGTATTATGAATATGCGTAACAAGAAGTGGGAAAAAGACTTCTCTCCTATTGAAGAAAATGGTGCTTCTATAGTAGATACTCTTTATTCAAAGGCTTATCTGCGCCACCTGTTCCATGCACAGGAATTACTGGCTATGCAGATCGCTTCTATTCACAACCTTGCTTTTTATCTGTGGTTAGTTAAGGAGGCCCGTAAACATATTATTGAAGGTGATTTCAGTAGCTGGAAAGCCCAAATGGTAACCCGGGTATCTACCCGTTTATAAGTTAGCAAAAGAATGAAAAAGATACTGAAACGTCTCGACCTTTATATCATTAAAAAGTTCCTGGGAACTTATATTTTTACCATTGCCCTTATCATTGCTATTGCAGTAGTATTTGATATCAATGAAAAAATGGACAAGTTCCTGACCAATAATGTTCCCCTAAGAGAGATCGTTTTTGATTATTATCTCAATTTTATTCCTTATTTTGCGAATCTTTTCAGCCCACTGTTCGTTTTTATCGCGGTTATACTTATTGCTTCCAAGATGGCTGAGAACTCAGAGATCATCGCTATGTTCTCCGGTGGTATGAGCTTCAAACGGATGATGAGACCTTATATGATCTCGGCAGCTATTATTTCAATTGCTACATTCTTTCTGGGCTCTTATATTATTTCCCGAGGAAATGTGACCCGGATCAATTTTGAGAATACTTACATTAAAAAACAGACCCGTCGTTCGGTACAAAATGCACAATTGGAAGTAGATAGTGGAGTAATTGCCTATATCGGAAGTTATAATGATTATAGCAAAACCGGAAATCGCTTTTCACTGGATAAATTTGTAGATAAAAAGCTGGTCTCCCACCTCACGGCACGGAAGATCACTTATGATACTACACGGGTTCACTACTGGAAGATAGAAGATTATATGGTCCGGGAGCTGGATGATCTACAGGAAACCATTACCAGTGGTAAATCTATAGACTCTCTTATTATAATGGAGCCTTCGGACTTTCTTATTACCCGGAATCAACAGGAGACACTTACCAGTCCCCAGCTCAGCGAATACATTGATAAACAAAAAAAGCGTGGTTTTGCTAATATAAAAGAGTTTGAAATAGAATACCACAAACGTATTGCCGGCTCTTTTGCCGCATTTATCCTGACCACCATTGGAATGTCACTATCTTCCCGGAAAGTCAAAGGAGGAATGGGATTGCACCTGGGACTCGGATTGGCCTTAAGCTTCTCTTACATACTTTTCCAGACAGTCTCCGCAACTTTCGCAGTCAATGGTAATGTACCTCCTTCCGTAGCGGTATGGATCCCTAATATCCTTTATACGTTCATTGCGGTTTATCTCTACCGGAAAGCTCCCAAATAACCGGGACAAAAAAGCATCTCTTATCTTATTATAAAACAGAAAACCCGCTTATCTATCTGACAAGCGGGTTACATATTTTTGTTGTATAAGTCTCTTTTAAAAAGTCCCTTTTTAATTCAGGTAATTTCCCAATTCATCCGGAGTGATATTCTTAGCAACAATTACTCCTTTTTCGTCAAGCAGATAATTAGAATATCCTCTGCTCAACCGGTACTTTTTAAACAGCGAAGAATTTTCTCCATCCTCCTCATTGAAACAGATAGAAGAGTCCAACTGGTCTCTGCGTACTGTTTCCTGGAAAACCGAAGGAAATTCATCAAAAGAAACTGAGATCATTTCAATGGGTTGTGCTACATTACGAAGCATATTGTGCAGATATATATTCTGCATGCGGGAGGATGCGTCGTAACTCGCCCAGAAACTGATAAGAACATATTTGCCTTTGAAAAGGCGAAGGGATTCCGG
>JAJQBG010000075.1 GCA_021203405.1 Bacteroides sp. | reverse complement strand
ATACTCCAGTACCGTTTTTACAGCCATGTATCCCTGATACTCGGGACGCTCGGCAATCAGGTAAGATATGTATCCCTCTTTCAGGTAATGAATGTTATGGGCATTGGTGCCAAATCCTACCAGCCTGATGTCGTGTATCCGGTGTCGTTTCAGATACTCCGATATGATATAGGCGCGTGTATTGAATACCACTGCTGCCCCTACATTCGTATGGTTCCGGAAAAAATTATTCATTAACTCTTCGTTCTCCGGAGTACCTGACTTATCATATTGGGCAAAATGGATATGGCTATGGAAATCATTCTCTTTTAACCAGGATAAAAAACCATGTTGACGGGCCAGGGATTGAATGGACATTTCGTCTCCGATCCGCCGGGCCTGGAAGAGGGCAATATCTTTTCCCGGTTTCAGGATCGTGGTAAGGAGTTTAGCCTGTACCATGCCGGAGTGGTAGGAATGGGGAGCAAAGATCGCTAAGGGTTCGGTATTGCTTACCGGAGTATCTACAAATACATACGGTATGCTTTTCATGTATAACTGGTTGGAAAAAAGCACCGTTTCATCGTAGAAGGAGGGACCGATAATGACTCCGTCTTTTTTAAGGGTAAGAGCCTCCTTGAATATTTTCCGACAGGAGTAGACATCGAACTGGTCATAATAGAGATACCGTATCTTCAGAGAGTGGCGTGAAAATTGGGCAAATGCTTTTTCAATACCATTCTCTATCTGTTCCCAATACTCTCCCGGATTATGCTGGGGAAGAATGACCAATAAGCGTATTTGTCGCTCTTCTTTAGGAGTGACGGAGTGAAGTTTAGGAGTATAATTGATCGATGCCAATACATCTTCTACCCGTTTCCGGCTTTCCGGAGAAACATCTCCCCGGTTGTGAAGGACCCGGTCTACTGTTCCGGCAGAAACGGCTGCCATTTCAGCTATGTCCTTTATTCTGTATTTTTTTCTGTTTTTTCATGGTTTAAACTTTAAGTTGTGCAAATATAATAAAAGAAAAATAGATTCTGTATTTTACACGGAAATATATTGTGTGCTTTATAGGGGTTGAACGCGCGTTTCTGTTGTATTTTTCTTCATAACTGTGGCTTTTGCACAGTTACACAGTTAAACTTGCTGTTTTTTACCGTTCGTTGCTGAAAATATGCTTTACAACATGTTCAATCAAATCCTAACTCTCTAAATAAGTGTGATATTTGTGTCAGAAACAGGAATTTATAGCTCTATCCCCTTTATGTATGTTATCTTTTTAATCCTGTGGAATAACTTTTAAATGTTTAATGCACGGTAACACGGTTGTTTGATAAACGCATATTATTTATGAAAAACATGCTAAAAAACTTGGTCTTTTCTGGGCAACCATTGCCCCCCGGTATTTTTCTAGTTGGCTATAATATAGGAACGGGAAGCATTACCACGATGGCTTCTGCGGGGGCTTCTTATGGTATGGCTCTTACCTGGGCACTGGCTCTTTCCTGTCTGTTCACCTATGTAATGGTTATTGCATTCTCGCGCTTTACGCTGGTAACAGGACAGACAGCTCTTGGAGAGTACAAAAGACATTTTGGAAGATCCGTTACTCTTTTTATTTTTTTCTCCCTGGTGATCAGTGAAACTATCTCCTGCATGGGTGTAATGGGAGTGGTAGCGCAGGTTATTCAGGAGTGGTCCCGTCCTTTGACCGGTAGCGGAGAAGGATTCAGTATGGTATGGGTCGCAATTATTATCAGTATTATTCTTTATTATATTTTCTGGCAGGGGAAACAGGGCTTTTTTGAGAAGATACTCAGTCTGTTTGTTTTTGTCATGGGACTTTGTTTCCTGATCACTATGTTTGTAGTAATGCCGGCTCCGGCCGATATAATGAAGGGACTTATCCCTACCATTCCTAATAAGCCGAATGCCTTTCTGATCGTGGCAGGTATGGTAGGAACTGCCATGGGGGGGAGTTTTGTATGTGGTACGCTCCATCCTGGTCAGTGAAAAGGGATGGGGTATAAAAGATATGAAGATCCAGAAACGGGATGCGGCTGTTTCTGTTTCTATCATGTTCTTCCTGAGCTTTGCCGTTATGGCTTGTGCAGCAGGTACGATGTTCCCCCTGGGTATTGAAGTGGATAATGCGATTGATATGGTGAAGCTGATGGAGCCGTTAGCCGGACAACTGGCTGTTTCCCTCTTTGTGGCGGGTATTGTGTGTGCCGGAGTATCTTCTCTTTTTCCCATTATTGTATTGGGGCCGTGGTTGCTGAGTGATTATCTGGGAATTGAGAGGGATCTTACTAAAAAATGGGCTCGCCTTTTTGCCCTTGGAGTGCTTCTGTGTGGTTTGATCGTTCCGTTATTTGGCAGATGTCCCGTTTTTGTGATGATCCTTTCTCAATCGCTGGCCATTATTTCTACGCCTGTTATCCTTATTCTTATGATCATTCTTCTGAACCGGAAAGAGATTATGAGCCGATATAAGGCTACCTGGAAAGAGAACCTCTTATATGGTATTACTTTCCTTTTTACAGTGATCGTATCTATTGTCGGAATATTGGGAATTATTCAGTCATAGAACTATGAAAAAAAGTATAGATCCACATATTACCTGTGCTTTTCTCTATCCGATCACCCGGTATGGGTATCCACCCTCTGCCCGGGAGATGGAAGAGTATATCCGGGAGATGGCAGAGTTGGGTTTCCGTTCTGTAGAACTGGAGGGGATCGGAGGAGAGCATCTGACACAGGTATATGAAAAGCGTTTTTCTATCGGGAATGTTCTGGAAGAGTATGACCTGAAAGTTCCTGTTTTTTTGTACTGTATTGCCCGGCCTTACTTCCGGGGAGAAGAGTATAGTCAGGCACACCATGGAACTTTTCCGGAAAGGATGTGAAACAGCCTGTTACCTGGATGCAAAGGGAGTTCTGGGTAATGGACCTCTGCTGCCTTATCTCTTTCCGGAGGATATGGAGATACACCGTCACTATACGCCCGAGGTACTCAGGTATACTCATATCCCTGATGGACTTGTGTGGGGTCAGTGGCGGGATTGGGTAATGAACTGTATGGATGAAGCTTGCGATATTGCTTCCTCTTTCGGGCTGGATTATTATCTGCATCCTTGTATAGGAGCTCTTACCGATACCACGGATGCCTATCTGCTCTTGAAACGGGAACTGGGAAGAACTAACCTGAAGTTTTGTCTGGATACGGCCAATCAGTTCTTTATGCGGGAGAACCTCCGGACTGCTCTCCGGAAGCTGGCCGGTGAACTGGATTATATCCATCTTTCTGATACCGGTGGAGAGTGTATAGAGCATCAACCTCCGGGGAAAGGCAGAATAGCCTGGGATGATTTTTTCGCTACTCTGAAAATAATCGGTTTTAAGGGTAATATTGCGGTGGATGTAGGAGGAGAGGAGAGCCATATTACTGATCTGGACAACGCTTTTTTACATACTGCACAATTAATAGAAGAAAAACTGAAATACTATGAAATTTATTAAATGCTTATGGATGGCAGGGCTTATCTCCCTGAAGAGTTTTGCTACTGATTACGATGTACGTGATTTCGGGGCAGTAGGAGATGGGAACCGTGTCAATACGGAGGCTATTCAACGGGCCATTGATGAGTGTGCAAAGCTGGGTGGCCGGGTACTTATTTCTCAGGGTAACTATGTTACGGGAACGCTTTATCTCAAAAGCAATACTTCACTGGTGATAGAGCGTAACGCCCGCCTGACGGGGTCGACTGATTTGGTGGATTACCCGCATAATAAGGTCGATTTCCGTTTCTGGGGCGATACCTGGGTAAGTCAGGCCCTTATTATAGCGCATAATGTAGAAAATATCTCTATCGAGGGAGAGGGTACTATTGATGGACGGGGAGATGCTTTTCCGATGACGACCCGTAAAAAACCGGACAAATACCGCGATCGTCCCTATTTGCTCTGGGTAGCTAACTGCAACCAGGTAACGGTAAAAGGGATAGAGCTCCGCAGTTCTGCCATGTGGATGCAGTCTTACATCCGTTGTGATAACCTTCGCATTGAGAACATCCGAATCTTTAATCATGCCAACAATAACAATGATATGATTGATATTGATGGTTGCCGGGATGTGGTGATTACCGGTGTTGTTGGGGATGCGGATGATGATGGTATTACCCTTAAAAGTACCCGCGACCGTATCAGTGAGAACATTGTTATCTCCAACTGTATATTAAGCAGTCACTGCAACGCCCTTAAGTTCGGGACAGAAACTACGGCAGGGTTCCGGAATGTGACCATTACTAATTGTATTATCCGTAAATCGGCTGTCAAGGAGGTTATTTCCGGAACTCCCGAAGGGATTTGTGGCCTGGCGCTGGAAATTGTGGACGGAGGTATGATGGAGAATATCAATATCAATAACCTGGTCATTGACGGACAGAGGGTACCGCTTTTTGTCAGGTTAGGGAACCGGGCCAGAAAGCATTATGCAGAAGCCCCTGAACCTCCTGTGGGCAGTATGAAGGATATTATCCTTTCTAATATCACAGCGGTCGCTTCTTCGCCTATAGGGTGTTCCGTTACAGGAATTCCTTCCGGAAGAATTCAGGGCCTGACGTTGGCCAACAGCCGTTTTATCTGCGTAGGAGGAGAAGATGCCACCCTTATTCACAAGGAGGTGGAAGAGTTGGAGAACGAATACCCGGAATCAAGCATGTTCGGTACACTGCCTGCCTACGGACTCTATGTGCGGCATGTGGAGAACTTTAACCTGTATGGAACTCATTTTGAACTGACGGCTCCGGATGGACGTGCCACTATTGTATGTGATGATGTGGTAAACGGTTTTATACGGGATATTACCCTTAGTGGTAGTGAGGGAGGAGAAAAAGTAATGGTAAAAAACAGTGAGAATGTTCAGTATTAAGGAAAATATAAAGAAGTGGAGCATGATCTGTCTGCTTTCTCCGGTGGGAGTTTCTCTCTTTGGGCAAAGCGCAGATATACCTATCCTTCCGTTACCGAAGGTAGCTGTTGTGGGAGAAATCTCTTCGGAGAAGATTACCTACGGAAAGCTGACTTTCGGGTGGAAAGGTACCGACTTCTCTTTGTATAAAGCGGTTGTTTCCGAGTTTGATCAGTGGGTTGTTCCTGCTTCCGGAGCTGCTTTAGAGGTAAATTGTGAAAAGATGACCTCTGTAAAAGCACTCAGAAGTGTTTTAAAAGCGTTGGAACTGGATGAAAAGCTGGCAGAGAAAATAGGAGCAGAAGGATATATCATAGCAGGTGGGCAGCGGGAATATCGGGTCATTGCGGGTAATGATACCGGTATCTTGTACGGACTACAAAGTATTAAGCAACTTCTTCGGAGTGGCTATACTGCGGCGGATATAAAGGTGGTAGACTGGCCCGATTTCTCCAACCGTATCTTCTTTGATGATATCAGCCGGGGGCCCACCTCTACCGTAGAATTTGTCAAAGAACAGATCCGTCACTTATCGGAGATGAAATACAACGGTCTCACTTTTTATATAGAACATGTGGTACAACCCTTATCCCATCCTGATTTTGCACCGGTAAACGGTAAGTTTACTATGGAAGATATACGGGAGATCTGTAACTATGCCCGGGAGTATCAGATGGAGGTAATAGGGAGTTTTCAATGTTTCGGACATTTTGAAAATATTCTTGCTGTAGAAAAATATGCATCTCTGGGGGATACTCCTTCTATGATCGCTCCCCTGAACCCGGATGCCCGTAGCTTTTTACAAACTGTACTGGGAGAACTGGCGGATACTTTTTCTTCAGACTATTTCAATATAAATTGTGACGAAGTGTGGGATCTGGGTAAAAGTAAATCGGCCGGACGGGTGGCAGAGATCGGTGCAGACCGCTTCTTTGCAGACCATATTCTCTTTTTGCATCAAACGCTGGGAGCGAAAGGAAAGAAGATCATGATGTGGGGAGATATGATCATGAAGTATCCGCATCTTATTGACCGGCTTCCCCGGGATATTGTTTACCTCACCTGGAACTACGGAGGCATTGATTACGAACCCTAGCTGAAACCTTTCCGGGAGAGAAAAAGCCGTTTTATGGTATGTCCGGGTATACTTAACTCCAACCGTCTCTTTCCGGATCTGAATATGACCCGGGAGAATATACAATTTATTAGCGATGGGTACAGGTCCGGTGCTTTGGGAATAATGTATACTGCCTGGGACGACTCTTCTTTCCATAATTTTATTTCAACCCTGTATGGAGTGGCTTTTGCTGCTGAGCATAGCTGGAACGCTACCCGTAGTATAGATCGCTTCTCATTCGAAAAACGTTATTGCACGATGCGTTTCGGAAAAGAGGAGCCTGCCTTTCTTCGTACGCTGGATGAGCTGATGAAATTTGGTGAGATAGGGATCACGTACGAAATGAATGACCGTATTTTCTATGAGCGTTTTACTCCGGAACCCGGAAAATACTTGAATATCAATAAAGAAGAGGTAGAAAAGGCACGTGCTGTTCTGAATAATGTATTAAAGGCCGCTTCCGCCATAGAGACAGACCGGGATCATCCTGAGATAAGAGTATTGTTGTATGCCGTTAAACAGCATCAGTTTATTGTGGAAAGCCGGGAAATACTTAGCCATGTTTCCAACTCTTATGAAGAGGCTCTCTGGGTAGCCGGAGCAGAAAAATACCAGGCACGTTCCCGGTTACTAGAGGCCGTTATTCAGATCAGCCGGTTGGAAGAGCCTACTCTCTGGCCGAGAAATCAGTTTACCGGGATCTGGTTATCTGAAAATCAATCCTACTGTCTTACAAGAGGTCTCCAACTTTACCAGGAGAAGTTGGCTCAGATTGAGAGGGTAAAAGCAGTTTTGTTGGAGACTATCGATACAATCGATCGGGGGGAATTGCCGGGCGCTATAGAAAATATGGGCCTCGAAGTAAGAGAGATAAACAGTAACTATTTCCCCTGCTGGCTTTTTTGCGGAAGTTTTGAGAACGGTGAGATAGATGAAACTTACCTGGCCTATGCCGGAGGGGAAGCGCAGGCTGATCCTATTCCGGGAGAACGTTTTACTTATGTAGGGCAGGAGTATAAATGGACCCGTTATCTTTCTGAAAACGGATTCGTGATGGACTTTAACCGGGCCTGGTCTTCGGTTAATAACGGAATTGCTTATGCTACCGCAGTTCTGTATGCAGAAGAGGAGACTCAAATAGAGATACTCTTTGGCGGCAGTGGGGAAAACCTGCTTTTCTGTAACGGGAAAGAGGTAGGAAGAAGTGAGAAGGAAAATGAATTCCTGGCCGATAAATATCGTTGGAAAGTAACCCTGCAACCGGGTGCTAACCGCCTTATCCTCAAATCCAGGCAATTAGTCCATGAATGGAAATTCTCCTTCCGGATTGATGGAAAGGTTGTCAAATCACATAAACAAAAATATTACCTGTATTAATCTATAAAACCAATATGTATGAAGAAGTATTTTATTGTATGGATCTCTCTGATCACGATCAGTAGCAGTTGCACCCAGGCGCAATCTACTCCTACACGGGAGGAGTTGTTGAAAGCGATGAATGAGTGTGCCGATTATGCGGTCAATGTGCTGCTGGATGAAGAGGGAAAGTCGCGTTGCGATTATCACCTGATCCGGGGAGAGTGGTTCCCTTATGAGGAACCCTGGCATACCGGACAGATTATACTGGGACTGGTAGATATGTATGAGATTACCCGGAATGAAACTGCACTGGCTGCTGCCCGCAAGGCCGGCGACTGGTGGATCGGTATGGAGATAAAAGATCATCCTAAATTAAAAGGGATGGTGGCTGCTACCCACGGTGATGTCGTAGGGAACGACCAGATCGTATTTGCTACCATCAGTGACGGTACACACGGTATCTATGAACTCAGTTGGGTTACCGGCGATTAGAAATACGCCCGGGTAGCTACCAGGGCTGCTACCTGGATGCTGGAGAATATGTACTATCCCGAAGAAGGAGTTTGCTATGACCTGGTTGATCTGGCTACGGGAGAGATACTGAAACAGGGTAGTCCTTTCCATTGGGACAAGGAGATCCAGACACTGGAAGATGTCTCCCGGCCCAATACGGAAGGTTCTCCCTTCAAGGATGCCTATCTGTTCACGAAGGAGGAGCGTTTTAAAGAGGCTCACATTCTGTTGTGTAACTCCCTGATCGAAAAACAGGATAAAGATGGGATCTGGATGGATTATATGCCTAACCATAAAAATGTCTCTTCTTTCCATCCCCGTTTTAATCTCTGGTATGCCGAGTCTTTGCTGGAGGCCTATGAACTGACGGGAGATAAGAAATACCTCGAAGCAGCTGCTAAAACCGCCCGCACTTATGCGAAGGCCCAACGGGCGGATGGTACCCTGTACTACGATAACTATACAGATGGTAAACCCTCTGACAAAGGCTCCGTATGTGGTTCGGCTGTGGCCTTTGCCGGTATTCTCTGGATCAGGCTGGCTGAGTATGGATACGATGAGTTCATTCCTCATTATGAAAAGAGCATTGCCTGGATACTGAAGAACCGGTATGCCATGGATCATCCCGATCCCAATCTGCGCGGAGCGGTGGCTAATACCCGGATGCGCCATCGTAAAGGGGAAGTGTGGCTTACCCAGCGGGATGTGGGTACCTCTTTCGGGCTCCGCTTTATGGCTGCCTATTACAATCTTAAATTTAATAACTAAACTATTGATACGTATGAAAAATGAGATAAGAACGATTCAGGTAGACTCCTTGAGGGTGCGGGTCTATGAAACCCGCCGGGAGATGGGAATAGCAGCCTATGAACTCTATAAACAACATGTTGCCGGGCTTCTGGCAGAACAACAAAAGATAAGAAGCATATTTGCTGCTGCCCATTCACAGGATGATTTTCTGACTGCACTTGCCGCGGACCAGGAGATTGACTTTACCCGTATTACTGCTTTCCATATGGATGAGTATATGGGGCTGGGGAAAGAGGCTCCCCAGAACTTCGGGAACTTCCTTCGCAAAGCAATCTTTTCGAAAAAGCCTTTTGAGCAGGTACATTATGTGAATTCCGATGCCGAAGATATAGGTGCCGAATGCATCAGGTACGAGGCTTTGCTTAGGGAAAGTCCGCTTGATATAGTCAGTATGGGGATCGGTGAGAACGGACATGTAGCCTTTAACGATCCTCATGAAGCCAAGTTTACAGAAACTGCCTGGGTAAGGGAGACTACGCTGGATAGGGTGTGTCGCCAGCAACAGGTGAACGATGGAGAGTTTGAGTCGCTGGAGCAGGTTCCTGAGAGTGCTCTTACGCTGACCATACCGGCCCTTAGTCCTGTAAAAAAGTAATATGTATTGTTCCTACTGCCCGTAAAGCGGATGCTGTTTATGAGACGCTTTATGGAAGTGTATCCGAAGCCTGTCCGGCTTCTGTCTTACGAACTCATCCCCATGCAACGCTCTTTCTTGACAAGGAAGCAGCCAGCCGAATCTTATAATTTAAAAACTTTACAATCATGAAAAACATTTATCGTAATTTTTTAGTCATGGTCGCCTTCTTATTGCCGTTGGTGGCCTATGCCCAGGGGAAAGGGAATTTACGGGGAACCGTAAAAGATGAAACGGGCGAAGTTTTGCCCGGTGCTGCTGTAATGGTAAAAGGTACTACGCTGGGTAGTGCTACCGACTTGAACGGCTCTTATGTAGTACAGGGGATTCCTGCCGGTACGGTGGATATTGTGGTAAACTATCTGGGGTATGAACCGGTAACGCGGGAATTTACCATAACCAATGGGGGGGGACTACCACAGCCGATTTTGTACTCTCGCAATCTGCTATTGCATTGGGAGATATTGTGATCTCTACGGCTGTGGACGGCCAGCAACGGGCACTGAACCAGCAGAAAGTAGCTGATAATATGATGCAGGTGGTTTCGGCAGACCAGATGGGACGCTTTCCCGACCTGAATGTGTCGGATGCCCTTCGCCGCCTCAGTGGAGTAACTTCCGACGGAAAAGAGGTACAGCTCCGGGGAACGCCTGCTAACTTTACCAGTATCAATGTGAACGGTGAACAGGTAATGAGTAGTCAGGAGGGTGGAAAGAGAAACGAATCCCTGGATGTGATCCCTTCGGATATTCTCTCTTCCATGGAAGTACAGAAAACCCTGTTGCCTTCCAACGATGGAGATGCTATTGCCGGAGTGATCAATATGCGTACGGGAACTGCCCGTTCACTCGATCCTAAATTTACACTTGACTTGGGAACCGGTTACAACTTCCTGCGTAACGATATGAATTATAACGTAAAGGGTAGTTATGCACAACGATACTTTGCTACCGATAAAAACCAGGGTGGAGTATTAGGGGTACGGTTTAATTATAGTTATCTGAATGAGCACGAAGGATATGACCGTCTGGAAGCTCAGGCCTGGGAGCCGGCTAAACTTACGGATTATGTTACCGGAGAAGTGATCGATGAGGCAGCTTATATGCCTACCGACTTCCGTTATCGCTACCAGATGCTTACTACAAAGCGTCACGGCGGTGCTCTGACACTGGACTGGGCTCCCAACCAGAATACCAAGTTTATTCTCAGTACCATTTATAACCAACGGGAAGAGGATGGAGATCGTTATCGTAACCGGACCCGTTTTCGCGATAACGGAGGCTATTTTCTGATGGAAGATGGTAGTATCGGATCTAAACGTATGCAAAATATCTCTCAGGTAACTACTTCTATGGAGAAAGTACGGAATATTAATATCAACCTGGACGGAGAGTCTACCATTGGTAGCTGGAAATTGGACGGAGGTGTTTTCTATACCAAATCCAGCCGGAGTTATGAAAGTAGTATGTATGGGTTCCGTACTACTGACTGGAGAGCCGGTAAAGGAGACATTCCCTCTTCCGAAGTAGTCGGGGTTATACCGGCTGTTGAAAAGTATCTCAATGCCAGCTATATTTACCAACCGGGTGAAGGAGCTCCGGCACTGGATGCCATATCCCGTTATAACTTCTACAATGTGGAAAACTGGAACCATGAGACCCGTGGAAATAACTTTACTGTAAGAGCCAACGCTTCGAAAAATTATTTCATTGGTAGTAATGCTTCTACACTTTCGTTTGGCGCCAAGGCTAAATTCATGCAGAACAGGGGGGTATGTGCCTGGTGATGTATGGAATTACGATATCAATGCCAGTGATAATAACCGGCTTACCAACATGCTCTACAAAGAGCAGTTATCCGGTAAGTTCCTGAACAATCACCTTGGTTTTGGAGTAGCTCCGGATGTTTCCAGAATAGAGGAATATATGAATAACAGTGCTAACAGCGGGGATATTTCAATCAATGAATATACCACCAATGTAGCCCGGGATGCTTACTTTTATAAAGCGAATGAAAATGTAACATCCGGTTATATTATGAATAAGATCCAGTTTGAAAAGCTGATGTTCCTCGCAGGTGCCCGTATAGAAGCTACCAACGTGACTTACAAAGCGAATGAGATTGAGAGGTTCGTAAATCCGGATGCACCGCTTCAGAACGGGGAGGCAAGCAATTTTAATGACTATCATTTGACTCCTGTCAAAGAGAGCCAGAACTATATAAAAGTGTTGCCTAATATCCAGTTCAAATATGATTTGACAGACCGCTCTGTTTTCCGTCTGGCTTATACCACCGGATATTCACGGCCTAATATCAGTGAATTGGTTCCCAAACAGGATGTAGCACAGGAAACGCAGCGGGTGAATGTCGGTAATCCCGATCTGAAGCCGGCTTATGCACACAATGTAGATCTGCTGTTCAAACAATATCTTTCCAACGTAGGTCTGCTTTCCGGAGGTTTCTTCTTTAAACATATCAACCAGTTCCAGTATGTGAACCAGGGTATTGTGCATGACTCTTCCAGCCCGTATGATGGATGGCAGCTGATACAGACCAAAAACGGAGATGCCGCAAAATTGTATGGAGCGGAAGTGACCCTGAACAGCAACCTCTCTTTCCTTCCGGGATTTTTGAAGAACCTGCTTTTCACCAGTAACTATACCTATATTCACTCCAATGCTGTAACAGAAGAGGATCGGGGTAGTATGCGTCTTCCCGGACAGGCTAAACATACGGCAAACTTTACACTGGCTTATTCGGTAAAACGTTTTACCCTTCAGGCAGCTATGAACTATAACGGAGCTTATATCATGGCACTTGGATCGGACGAAGAGCGGGATATCTGGAGAGACGGTCGCTGGCAATTAGACCTGAATGGTTTCGTACAACTGGCCAAAGGCCTTACGCTGTGGGCAGAAGCTGTTAATGTACTCAATAGTGAGGCATTTACCTATTTCGGAGACAAAAGCCGTGTGTATACCTTACAGTACAACGGGGCTAACGGACGTGTAGGAGTTACCTATAAATTCTGATAAAATTTGATGTATGAACGGAAGAAGTATATTACTGTTGTTTATTTTATTTCTTCTTCCTTTGTCTGTAAAAAGTATGAAGTTGCCGGATGTGGATATTCCACATCCGCGACTTTTGCTTTTTGAAGGTGAAGAACAAAAACTGGTGCAAGAGCTGATGCAGGATAGCCTGTGGTCACTTTTTCAGGAACGTACCCTGAGAGCCTGTGATCGTCTGCTCCTGACTGAACCCCTGGAAAGGCTTCAAACCGGAAGAAGATTGTTGGTGGTATCCCGGGAAGCCCTTTACCGGATATTTATGCTCTCCTATGCCTGGCGTACTACCGGGGAGCCGGCGTATGCGGAACGGGCAGAAAAGGAGATGCTTTCTATCAGCCGGTATGAAGATTGGAATCCGGAACACTTTCTGGATGTGGCCGAAATGACGATGGCATTCTCCATTGGCTATGGCTGGATGTATGATTTCTTATCGCCTCAGAGCCGGCAGATTATTCGCCGGGCCATTCTGGAGAAGGGGCTTTTACCCTCTCTGGATGAGCGTTATAATGGCTTTCTGGAGAAAACCAACAACTGGAACCAGGTATGTCATACCGCTATGGCCTACGGTGCCATTGCATTGATGGATGAAGAACCCGGACTTGCCCTGCAGTTGATCGAAAGAGTGGTAGAAGGAATTCGTGTTCCTATGAATAATTATGCTCCTGAGGGAGCTTATCCCGAAGGATATGGTTATTGGCACTATGGGACTACCTATAACGTCATGTTACTGGCTGTACTGGATAAACTCTACGGAACAGATTTCGGACTTTCTGAAATTCCGGGTTTTATGCGTACTCCGGAGTATGTCCTGCACATGGTGGGACCCACTTCTCTTCCTTTTAATTTTGGAGATTCGGGTGGAAGAATGCGCCTCAATACATCTCTTTTCTGGTTTGCCCGGAAAAAAGGTGATGCGGCTCTTTTGCGGTATGAATGCCGGCAACTCCTTGAAACCGAAAGTTATGATTACGAGGAGTATCGTCGTATGCTCCCTTCGGTTTTTGTATTGGGTGCCGGATTACCGCTGAGCCAGATACCGGATCCGTCCTCTACTCTTTTTGTGGCACGTAACGATGCACCGGTAGTACTGATGCGTTCTGCCTGGAGAGATGATGCGATGTATGTGGCCATCAAAGGAGGAAGTGCCTCTTCCAATACTCATACCCATCTGGATGCCGGCTCTTTTGTGATGGATGCTATGGGAGAGCGTTGGGTTGTTGATCTGGGACCTCAGGATTATCACTCCCTGGAGGCGGAAGGTCTTAATATCTGGGATAACAGTGAAGGAGGGTCACGCTGGAGCATTTATCGGTATACTAATTTCACCCATAATGTTATTACCTTGAACGATCAGTTATTCAATACCCGGGGGGGAAGGAACTATTCTGAGCGTAGAAGATAGAGCTGACGAAAAAAGTTGCCTGTTTGATTTCACTTCCCTTTATAAGGGAATAGACCGGGCAGAGCGCCGGGTAACTATGATTAAAAGTGAAGAAGTCAGGGTCGAAGATCAACTGGTTACTGATCATACTCCTGTGGAGGTGGTATGGAGAATGCTTACGGATGCTGATGTGAAAGAGGTAGGCGGCGGTTTTCTGTTGCAGAAGGCCGGTAAGCAGCTACAAGTTCTTTTGCCTGAAGGAACTTCTCCCTATCTCAGTGCCATAGAGCCTCCTAACTCCTACGATGAGAAAAGCCCGGGAGTGACTGTGATCGGGTACCGCACCCTGTTAAAAGAAAATGTAGAAAGAAAGATGGTTGTAAGGTTAATACCTGTAAAACCCTAAAAATTAGAATATGAAAAGTAAATTGATCTTATCAATATTAGTTGTGGCAGGACTTTTCTCCTGTAAAAGTCCGGATGTCAGGGAAAAGAGTTACATACGATCTATTGCAGATAGAGTAGCCCGGTGGCAGATTGCCCACCAGCCGGAAGTGATCCACCACGATCTGGACTGGACCAACGGAGCCTGGTACCGGGGGCTGGCAGAGTGGGCACAAGTTACCGGTAATGAGGAGTTCTTTACCTTCCTGAAAGATCAGGGAGAGAAGAATAACTGGGATGTCTATTATCGCCTGCACCATGCCGATGATATCTGTGTTTCACAGACCTGGATACTGTTGGCAGAAAAATATGGGGACGATTCTATGCTGGAGCGTACCGTACAGCGCCTGGATTCTGCACGGGCCTTTCCCTCAACGGCTCCGCTTATGAAGAACCATCCTTTGGGAAGAGATGAACGGTGGTCCTGGTGCGATGCACTTTTTATGGCACCTCCTGTATATGCAGCTATGTACCTGAAAACAGGAAAGAAAGAGTATCTTGAATTTATGGAGAGTGAGTTTATAGAGTGTACTGATTCGCTATATCATCCGGAATATAAACTTTACTACAGGGACTGCACCAAACGGGAATTGCTTGAACCCAACGGAGAACATCAGTTCTGGGCCCGTGGGAACGGTTGGGTATTTGCCGGGATCCCTGTTTTAATGGATATCATGCCTGCGGAATATGAAAAGCGGGACTATTTTCTACATCTGTTCCGGGAAATGGCACAGGCTGTTTTGGAAACTCAGGACGAAGCCGGATCCTGGCACGCCAGTCTGCTGGATCCGGGGACTTACTTCCAGCCAGAGAACAGTGCTTCCGGTTTCTTCTGTTACGGATTGTTATGGGGGGGGTAAGGAACGGGATCCTTGATCGGGATACCTATCTTGCCCCGGCTTTGAAAGCCTGGGAGAAACTCTGTTCGCATGTGGCGGAAGATGGTAAGCTGGGCTATATTCAACCGGTTGGAAATACACCTAAACCGGCCGATGAACATACTACAGATGTATATGGAATAGAAGCCTTTTTACTGGCCGCTTCTGAAATGCTGAAAATTAATTGATTTCCTGTAAAAGAGTTGTTCGCCTTTTATTCTGAACAGGCGAACAACTCTTTTTCTGTTACTATAAAATCCATGGGAATATCGAACGATTCTGATGGGATCTCGTCCAGCAACTGGAAACTAAAACATACCCCTGTTTTAGGAGCTTTGATCCGGGGTAGAATTCTGTCGTAATATCCTTTTCCCCGTCCCAGCCGGTTGCCTTTTCTATCAAAAGCCACTCCCGGGATCAATGCCAGATCTATCCCATCGTAATCAGTATAAGGCAAAGTGAGCGGTTCTGCTATCCCAAACCTTCCTGTTGCGCATTTTGCGGCCCCTTCATACAGACAGAGATTCATACGATCTCCCTGCACAACCGGCAGAAGGATCTTTTTTTCTCCTTTCCATTTCTCAATAAAATCGTGCGTACTTACTTCATCCGGAAGTGAGTGATAGAGCAGGAGTGTTTTTGCCTGCCGGAAATAGTTAAATCCTTCCAGCAGGCTAAACAGATCAGGTAAAGCTTGCTGCGTAGGTTCGAGGTACCGGGTTTTCCGGGTAGCTATCAGTTTGCGCAGTTCTTTTTTCCGGTTCTTCATTTTCTTGGATTATAGGAGTATTTTCCTGATGCACCGGTGCCTGAGGAAAGGCTTCTCCGGCTTCCAGGATCTCCAATGCTTTATGTACGGTATTATCACTCTGGTTGAAAAATTTGGTATACTCTTCTTTTCCCAGCATATTATATATAATGTTACCATATATACTGCGCTCCAGTAGATGCTGTGATTTCCGGATCAGCAGATTTCTCCTCTTCACACCCTTTTGTTCCGCATATCTTACAAATTTTTCTACCAGACCCTGTGATCGCAGATAGTTCAGAAGCGACTCCGAATCTGTATATTTTTTCAATATTTCGCGATTCTGGTCTGTATAGTTAAAGGTATATTGTAGGGTTAATCCTTTGCTGAGTACCGAACTCAGGTAAGAGGAGGTTCCCAGGGTATCCTGGGGAACAAAGAAGTCAGGCATAACGCCTCCTCCGCCATATACTACCCGGCCAAGGCTGGTAGTAAAACGCTGGCTCTCGTCTACTTTTATACTATCCTGCGAAAAGAATTCCCCGTGCTCGTAACGGGTGATCCAGTCGAGTTTGTAATTCTGGTCATGGCCGTTTTCATAAGGACGCTGTATGCATCTTCCCGAAGGTGTATAATAACGTGCTACAGTGAGTCGTACAGCCGATCCATCACTGAATTGTATAGGTTGCTGCACCAGCCCTTTTCCGAAAGAGCGGCGTCCTACCAGCGTACCCCGGTCGTTATCCTGTATGGCACCTGCAAAAATTTCACTGGCTGAGGCAGAGGCCTCGTCGATCAATACAATAAGTGGGATTTTCTGGAAACTTCCCGTACCGTTCGTATATTCATTTTCCCTGTGGAAATTACGCCCTTCCGTGTAAACGATCAGCTTACCGGCAGGCAGGAACTCATTGACCATCCGCACAGCTGCTTCCATATATCCCCCGGTATTTCCGCGAAGATCAATTATAATACCTTCGCACCCTCTGTGGTTTAACATAGCTAATACATTCAGCATTTCTATGTGCGTAGTGCGCCCGAACTTATTGATCAGGATATAGCCGAATTTCTCATTGATCATATAAGCTGCGTCTACACTATTCACCGGAATATCTCCCCGTACTACCGTAAAATAGAGAAGTTCTTTCTCGGTAGGGCGGAGGATGCCCAGTTTTACCTTGCTTCCCTTAGGCCCTTTCAGGGTGCGCATGGCAATATCGTTATTGATCTTCTTGCCTACGAACAGGCTGTCATCTACCGTTACAATGCGGTCTCCTGCCATCAGTCCTACTTTCTCGGAAGGGCCACCGGAGATCACACTGTTTACATGAATGGTATCACTCTGGATCGTGAACTGAATGCCTATTCCGCTGAAACTGCCTTCCAGTTCCGAAGTGGTAGCCTCCAGGTCTTTCGCAGGTATATAGGTAGAGTGGGGATCCAGTTCACTCAATATTTGCGGCATGGCTTTTTCAACCAGATCATTCATATTCACCGTATCTACATATTGATCATCAATAATACGGAGAAGAGTGTTTAATTTATTGGAGGTACTGTTTATAATACCCAGCCGGTTTCCTGTAAAGTGCCTGGTATAAAAGGTACCGATCAGGATACCGGCTACAATGCTAACCGCTATGATGACAGGAGTGAAACGAAAAGTGTTCTTATTACTCATTGTGTACTTTCCGGGTTAATTTTTAACTGACTGTTTTCCGAAGTTATGTCGTCTGATGCCAGACATACTACTTCAATGTTGGCTCTTTTGAGTAGGTTTACTCCATCTTCCAGGCGATATTTTTCCAGGTATACTACCCGTTTAATACCTGCCTGGATAATTAATTTAGCACACTCTATGCAGGGTGAAGCAGTAACATACAAAGTTGAGTTCTCACTACTGTTTCCCGAACGTGCTATTTTGGTAATGGCATTTGCCTCCGCATGTAGTACGTACGGCTTGGTTACATTACTTTCATCCTCACAGATATTTTCAAATCCCGATGGCGTACCGTTGTATCCATCCGAAATGATCATTTTATCCTTTACGATCAGAGCACCCACTTTTCTGCGCTGACAATAAGAGTTTTCAGACCAGATAGCGGCCATCCGAATGTATCTTTCATCCAATTCTTTCTGCTTTTTCTGTGGTGCATCCATCTTGTTCTATCTATGTATGTGGTATAGTATATATTTTTTTATTCCTTCTTCGTCTTTAAATTTAATGGACAGGTAAGAAGTATCTCCTTCATATTTATAGGCTCTTTCCAGACCTTCCAGATAGGCTAATGCCCATGGTTCTGATTCTTCTCCCAACCGGGAAGTAATAGTGAATGAAATATCCTGGTTTTTTCCATTTGCCTTCCAGGTTCCTGAAACCGTGCTGCCCAAAAGGGTTGCAGTAAATTCTTCTAAAGTAAATCGTATGGTAAAATTATTGCCTTCTGCAATAAGAGTATTCAGATATGCACCACAATCTTCCTTATGGGCATCGTCACATATTAATACAGGATCTCCTTTTTTCTTATCGTAAAATATGCCTGTGGTTTTAAATGTTTTTCCCAGGAAAATGGCTTCCAGGTCATCTTCCGAATTACATCCTCCCAAAAGGGGTATCAAGGTCAATAGTAAAAGCAGAGAGCAGATCTTTTTCATTGTTATAGGTGTATTCATGGTTTCTTTATACCGTTTCTGATTAATAATGCATCAATAGAAGGTTCCTGGCCCCGGAAACGTTTGTACAGTACCATCGGGTGTTCAGTCCCACCTTTGGAGAGGATATGGTCCCGGAAAGATTGAGCTACTTCCCGGTTAAAGATTCCTTTTTCCTGGAATAACGAGAAAGCATCAGCATCCAGTACTTCAGCCCATTTGTAACTGTAATAACCGGCTGCATACCCTCCGGCAAAAATATGAGAGAATTGTGTACTCATACAGGTCTCTTCTACTGTTGGTAATATCTGTGCCTGGGCCCAGGACTCTTTTTCATACGCTTTTACATCTCCCTCAAAAGGCTCGTTACGGTTATACCATGCCATATCCAGCAGTCCGAAGCTGACCTGACGCAGACAAGCGTAGGCCACATTAAAGTTAGAAGCTTTTCTGATCCGGTCTATAAATTCGTCAGGTATCACTTCACCGGTTTCATAATGCCGGGCAAAAGTATTCAGGAACTCTTTTTCGGTTACAAAATTCTCCATAAGTTGCGAAGGCAACTCTACAAAATCCCAGTATACATTGGTTCCGCTAAGGCTTTCGTAAGTAGAACTGGCAAACATTCCGTGTAGCGCATGTCCGAATTCATGCAGAAAGGTTTCTACTTCACTGAAAGTAAGCAAGGTAGGTCTGCTTTCTGTTGGTTTGGTAAAGTTCATCACCATCGTAATATGGGGACGGCTATCTTTACCCTCCTCTATCCATTGTCCTTTATAGGAAGACATCCAGGCTCCCGACCTTTTTCCTGCGCGGGGGTAAAAGTCTACATAGAGTACAGAAAGGAAAGTGCCATCTTTATCGTATACTTCGTACGGTTTCACCTCTTCGTGGTATACCGGGATCTCTTTGTTCTCTTTGAAAGTAATTCCGTACAGGCGGGTGGCCAGGCCGAAAACTCCTTCAATAACATTATTAAGTTCAAAGTAGGGGCGAAGCTGTTCCTCGTCCAGGTTATATTTTTCGTTTTTCAGTTTCTCTGAGTAGTAAGACCAATCCCAGGGCATCAATACAAACTCTTCTCCCTCTGTTTTACGGGCCAGAGCAGTAACTTCCTTATACTCTTCCCGGGCTGTAGGGGTATAGGCTTCTAAAAGCTGGTTTAACAGATCATATACCGCATCACTGGTTTCAGCCATTCTCCGTTGCAATACATAATCCGCATACGTATCGAAACCTAACAACCTGGCTCTTTCCAGGCGAATGTTAACGATTCGTTTTACAATATCTGTGTTATCATACTCTCCGGATGTACTGCGTGTATTATAAGCCATATATAGTTGCCTGCGCAGTTCTCTGTCCTTGGTATACGTCATAAAAGGAATATAACTCGGAGCATGCAATGTAAATACATACCCTTCTTTTCCTTTCTCCCGGGCTGTTTCTGCAGCTGCTTCTATCGCACTTTCGGGAAGTCCCTCCAGTTGTTCTTTTGTAAGAACCAGCTCGTAATTATTGGTCTCTTTCAGGTTATTCTGGCTGTATTGAAGCGTAAGGGTACTAAGTTCGGAAGAGAGTGCCCGGTATTTTTCCTTGTCTTCTCCGGAAAGATTTGCACCTGAACGGATGAATCCTTCATAGGTATCTTCCAGTAGCCTGGCATCTTCCTTCGTAAGGTTTAAGCCCTCTCTTTGTTCATATACGGACTTTACCCGGTTGAATAATTGTTCATTCAGGCTTATGTTATTACTATGCTCCGAGAGTAACGGCATCATTTTTTGTGCCAGTTCCTGCATCTCATCGCTGGTCTCCGAACTGAGAAGATTGCCGAATACGGAGCTTACCCGTTCCAACAAAGCACCTGACTTTTCAAGAGCTATGATGGTATTCTTAAACGAAGGAGTTTCCGGATTACCGACAATGGCATCGATCTCTTCGTTTTGTTGCTTCATACCTTCCAGAAGAGCCGGCTCGTAATGGCTGATCTCTATCTGATCGAAAGGTATGGTTTCATGCGGGGTATTGTATTTCCCGAAAAATGGGTTTTGAGCATTTATCATATTTATCGTTATAACTGTAATTAAAATTAAGCTTGTTTTGAGTCTTTTCATACATTCTTATTCTTGTAGGGAGCATTGATTTGATTATTCCTACAAATTTGCTGAATTTTTTTAGTTAAATAAATCAGGAGTATATTTTAACAAAGTATATTATTTC
>JAJQBG010000095.1 GCA_021203405.1 Bacteroides sp. | reverse complement strand
CACAAAACGCAAGATAAGTCACTGAATTTCAGTACCTTTTTTTATTTACCCACCTATAAAAGGCTCCTTATTTAACATACACGGTCTATTTATATATTCTTTTCTAAAGGTTACGCTTTCATCCTATTTTTTATCTGCAAATTGTTACCGGTTAGAAAGCTTTATAAGCGCTTGAGCTATTCGATCTACCTTCACTTCCTCTGTCTTAGCCATGGATATCCACTTCACATATTTTTGTTGTTCATTTTCGCTGAGCGAATTAAAAAACGTCAAAACATCCACCTCATCCTGCAGACACAAAAGGAATTCATCCGGAATCTCCAGAGGTTCATTATCGGGATATAAAATAATATGCACGTAATCTCCTGCCTGTTTCTTTATCTTTTTCCGTATTTCTGCTTTTACCGGAAGAAACAGTTCTCCATTTCCAAACGGCATTAAGTGGTAGTTGTTGACCTCAACACCGTCAATAATACCTTTTACCTTAACCCAGCCAAAAGGTGCATTTTTATCCGGCAAAATTTCGGGAAGAGGAGTATAGGTCCAGCCACCTTTTCCCGGGAATTTTTCAAGCAAACATATTTTATCGACTAAAGGCTTTTCCATTGAACTCATTTTTAATTGAAAAATAAAATTTTATAAGCGGACTACCTCATCCGATACAAATTTTCCTCTATCGTCTGATTCTTATAATTAGACTCCCTATCCTTTCCGAAACTATACTTCAGAGTCAATGTAACGGCTCGGGAATCAGCATAGAACACTCCTTTGGAGTCAATACTATTCAGGATGAACCGTTCATTAAACTTCATCCCTTTAAAAATGTCTGATACCATCAGGCTACAATTCAGCTTTCCAAAAAATGTTTTGGCAAGCGCCATATCCATAATGAACAGGCTGTTCTTTTGAAAGACACCCTCTTTCCGTTTAGTCATTCCCCAGCCGGATAGAGTAAAGAGATAGCCTGCGGGCAGACTGAACTGGTTATTGGAATAATAATAGAGATAAGGCTTAGTATTAAACTTTACAGCAGCACCATCTTTTACCTGATTATATATTCCGGTTAAGGTATTGGTGGAAGTCAGGAACTTATAGGTAACAGGAAGAGTGAATTTAACATGGGTTCCTTCTTCTTTCTGATAGTTAGAATAGATGAGGCTAAGTAAATTATTGGGGTCATTATACTCTGTAGTAAAATAAATAGGATTTGTTTTCCGGTAATAACTCGTCCCTACGAATAACTTGTTTATCTGTAAATTCAGAGAAACTTCATCTGTAATAGAGGGTTCCAGGTTTATATTCCCGGAAATAACATAGAAGGGATTTATATATACCTCCAATTGGCTGGAGCTGGAATAATTGGGACGTGTTACACTTTTGGAGTAATTCAGATTCAAACTGATAGAATTTGTTACAGGAATACTAAAAGATGCTTTAGGAAAATAGTTAGTATAATTTTCTTTGGCAACCTCTTTTCCCCTACGTATATGAGAAGTTTCTACCCGTACTCCTACAGAATAAGAGAGATAAGGAAGTTTTCCGGAGAATTGCGTATAGCCGGCATACAGATGCTCATTGTATGTATAATGCGAGAGAGTTACCTCTTCGGTCACAGTTTCCATTTTAGTATCAGCATAAGAGGTAGAGACTTTTCCTCCTATTTCCCAAACCAGTTTATTCTTAAAGTTTTGCTCATAATCAGCCTTTACGGAATAAGCATTCACCGTATAATTTTGTTCTCTTCCAAGCGTAGTGGTTTCTTTCAAAGAATAGTAAGTATCAGCAATATCGCTCTTTACTCTTTTATCAAACAAAGAGTATTGCCCACCCCAAAAGAGAGTAGCTTCCAAACCAGGAAACTTTGTTTCATAATTTATATTACCACTGTAATAAAGACCATTATCCTTACTCTTATTCCGGGTATCTATATATTCTTCTTTCCCCTGATCATTCATATAAGTAGAAGTATAGATAGGATATGTTTCATACAGCGGCCTTCCATTCATATCTACGGAAATATAATTATTATCATTGATCTGATAATAGCCTCCCACCCCCATTTTTACCTGTGGCCGGAGTTACCGCTTCCGTGCTATAATCCGATTGGATACTTTTTTCCCTGATCTGGAAATCAAAACCATTCTTTTCCCAGATCTTAAGCTGATTATACTCCACATTGGCCCGCCATTCAAACTTATTTCTTAAAAGGCTTATATTAGCCCCCAGATTGTTATTGAAGTATTGTTTAACAGCTACCCTTTCACTCAGGACTACTTTATATCCCTGATTATCTTTTACTTTCCGGGTGATCTGAATAACTGTTCTCCTATCTGCTTCATACCTGGAGGAAGGATTGTAAATAACTTCTATACTCTCTATATCATCCACAGAAAGAGATTTAAGATCATCCACACTCATCCGGCGATTTCCCATATATATCAGTGGGCTTCCTTTCCCAATTACACTAATAGAGTTTTGATCGGCAGATACTTGTATACCAGGAATTTTCTCCAGCAGATTAACAGGATCAGCCAGCGAAGAAAAGAAAGGATTATCCACATTTACTTTAATGTTTCCATCCTTATTCATAAATACCTGCCTTTGTGCTGTTATTGTCACCTCATCAAGACTAAAACTTTCTTTTCGGAGAAAAATATCCACCCTTTTATCTTCCCGGATAGTTAACTTTTCCTCTTTTTTTCAAAACCAAAGCAACTGGCAACCAAAGTATACTCACCGGAGAGGACCTCTTTCATAGAAAAGTACCCCTCCTCTACCACTGCATACTTTACCAGTACATTCTCTTTATCCATCAAATAGACATTCCCGATTATACTATCGGCAGGATCATCCGTCAGGAAGGCCCCCGTTAAAGTATGATGTTGACAAAACACACTCAAAAAAGAGATAGAAAAGAACCATAACAGAACAAACACTCTCATCTTTTACCGGGCTTATTTTCAACAGTATGACAACAGGGCTATTAACCGGGTATACCCCGGAATAACACCCGAAAGATAAAGCATTAATTTATATATTGTATGTAAAATATCTCTTTTATTTCAAAGATCCCGATTTTCTTTTATAATACAGATCCTGCTTCTTTCCTATTCACCTGTTCATCGGGAGATGTTCTCCGATATTCCTATCCTATTTCTTTGATGAGTAAACACAGTTGGGAAGTACAACGACCGGAGTCGCTTTAAATAACTATTCATAGACGAGCCATACCCTACTGATGGAAAATCTATCGGCAGATTTGATTCACAACAAAAACAAACTCTTTTCTACCCAATATACAATAACCTTTATTTGAAGATACAAGCTCTTTCGTATACAGATACAGTAAACTTTTTCCAAAAATACAAGCTCATTTTACCTCACTATACAGGCTCTTTTTTCCGGATAAGGAGCAAGTGTAGGGATAGCAAGGATGTAGTGTCTCTGCCGGAAAGGAAGGATAAATAAAAGGAACAGGTTATTTTTTCCTAATTTAATCCAGGTCGCCTTTTTCCATAACCATTCTAAAGGGCCCTGGCGATGGGAGCGTAGCCACCAACGGCAAAAGAAGTATTGTGCAAAGAATACGACGATACCGATCAGAAAACAGACGGTGATCCCGGTATACCGGTACAGTCCAAGTCCCCAATTGTAAAACAGGAATCCGCCGATCAAAGATTGCGACAGGTAGTTTGTCAGGCTCATACGTCCATACGGTGCCAATTGATGAAGAACCTCTCTGAATTTTGTCAGGTAATACACCAGTATTACTCCTGCAAACAATATTCCTGTCATGGCAATATTGGAGAGTGATTTCAGGAGAAGGATACAAGGAACCAGAAGAGCCTCCCGGCTGATAAAATCGGGAAGTATGTTCATCAGACCATAAACCGGAAAAAAGGAGAGGGTGGATAGGATGAATATATTTATCCAGAACTTTATATTTGCTTCTGAATAGGGTAACAAATTGCTGCGCCCGATCAACATCCCTGCCATAAACAGTCCGGCGGTTTGAGTGACCCTTCCGTGTAATACCATCCAGCCCATATTGGCAATATTACCCGTCCAAATGGCAGTTTTGCACATTTGCAAGAAAGTACCCTCTTTCTGCACCGTATTAACGATCTCCCAGTAGGGAGCATCGAACTCAGCATTCATCGTATATCCGGGATTAACGAGTGCATAAATGATCTGGCCCCATTCCAAAGGTTGTAGTAAAAGAACAGCTGCTATCCATACAACGGTACGGGTAGAGAGACGACAAACTGCGATCAGTACATAGCCCAGGAATGCATACAATACCAATATCTCACCGGGAAACAGAGCCGAATTAATGCAGGCTATAAAAAAAGCAATATCAACCGCCAGGCAAACCGACCCCGAAAATCTTTCCCTTTCTCTTTTTGCGAATGATCCTGAATAAAAAACTGAATCCGAAAAGCAAGGCAAAAATGCAGTAGGCTTTACCGGAAAAGGCAAAAAACAGACTGTCCCAGATAATTCTATCCGTAAATATTAATAGATTGGAGGTCTCTTCCGGAAAGCTATAGAGGCTGAACCGTTCGATAAAATGGATCAGGGTAATTCCCATTACAGCAAAGCCACGTAATACATCTGCTATTTCTATACGATGCGTGTGGGTCGGTCTGGTAGTTAAGTGCATGTTTTTTAGTATTTAAAATGTTAATATACTATTGGAGTCGTAAATTTAACAGAATACCCCTAAAGGAGTCGGGATGTTTAGCTACTGAATGAAGATAGCAGCGGTTTAGTACCCGTTCCAATAAGCAGATAAAAAGAAAAATGCCCGGACAGGTAAAAAACCTGTACCCGGGCAACAGTTAACACTTTAAATTTACAGGAGATTTAGCCTGTATCCTCTGTATGTTCTGTTATTTTTAATCTCTGATTCCTACGTTTCTGCCACTAAATAATAGGAACCGTCTGTTTCTTTTTCAGAAAAAAATTACTCTTCTACATCCACACACACTGTCTTCTCAACCCGTACACCATTCGAGATAGCAGTCACTATACAAGTGGTTTTACCGGGTTTTGAACCGGCCTTCACAGTCAGTTTACTTCCCTCCATCACAGCTTCCACCAAATCATTCTCAGCCAATACAACCTCTTTCCGGATGGATACAACCGTATTATCATGATCCACCACCTTTTCATTTAAATCAATCGTTACTTCTTCCCCGGCTTTCACCAGAATCTGGTTAAGAAGTATCTGCGGTTTATTGGCATCTTCAAAGAAAGGCATAGCGGGGAACCAGAAATACTTACCATCCCAGTCTTCGGCATTTCCACCCCATCCGGCTGCGCTGCCATTATCTCCTTTCACCGGAAAATGAAGGATCTCCTGTCCATTCGCCTCCAGTTTATAGATCCAGTTGTAAGCACCGGCAGCTGCTGCCCATCCGCTATGTTTTACAGTAAGGATCAATTCATCGGTCAACGGATCTACCCGCAAACCGGCGCCATAGAAAGCAAGTTGTGTATTATATTCGCTCATACCCAATGTGAACAGCGTAGTATTAGCAGTTCCCGTTTCAATATCATACTTTACTACATGGGCTCCTTTCGTCCAGTAAAGTACATTATGTTGCGTACCGGCACAAAGACTTCCGGCGTTCCAGGCTCCCCAGGAACTACCTACATTCGCACCATCCGGATAATCCAGCTCCTCTGTCTCCAGGGTTTCCGGATCGACTTTGATCAATTTACCTGCAGAGGCTACCCAGACATTCCCATCCTTGCTACAGGTCAGTGTATAATAACTCCCTGCCACTGTTCTTTCCACCTCGTTCGTAGAAGCGTTGATCACATACAGCCCATTTTGCTGGGAAACGGCAAATACCCTGCCGTTCGATAAACACATACTTCCTATCTGTCCGCTTACTCCTTCTATCTGCTCTCCGAGTTGTAAATGAGCAATATCGAACACAGCAATCCCCCTTCCATGACCGATATATCCCTTCTGATCGTCAATTCCCAGGAAAGAACGGCCATCTCCCCCTACTGTTTCCAACACGGCTTTTTTCTTCAGCGTAGCAGCATCCGCCACAACCAGCCGGTTTCCCTGTTTGGAACAGAAATAGATATTCTCTCCCCAGATGGTGGCAAACTGTGTGGTCACTCCCAGCTGCTCTCCATCATTGGCGGCCCGGTATACCCGGTACGAAGGAGTATAGATAGTTCCCTCTTTCTTAAAATAGTTTACCGTACCGTTATCCCAGCCAAACCAGTCCTCATTCACTACGAAAAAGCCGGCAGAAGCCGTAACTGCAACCGGTTTATCATCTTCGATCACTGAAATCCCGGCAACCTGTGTAACAGGAATACTCTTTGACAATCCATCCGTCAGAATATGGACATACGCCGTGCGCTCTTCCCGTGTATAATTACCGGTGGCGATATAGTGAGTGTTACCACGCCGGCCTCCCCGCTTTCCGGAGAAACAGTCAGCCAGGAAACCTCTCCGGCCCTTGTCTCCATCACCGCGGCCGTCCAGGATTGATTGACAGTAAATGTAATAGTCTGAGTACACTCTTCGTCAAGCTTTATTTCCGCAGATCCCGCAGGGATCTCAATAACCGGATCCTTCTCGTCACTGCAAGCAGATAACCCCATACATAACACAACGGCCCATAGCCACAAAAATCTGGTTTTCATTCTTTTGATTTTAACTGATTAAAAAATTTATTTACGTGTATCTATCTCTATTCCCAGTATATGCAGGTCTTCAATACCGGCTATTTCGGTAGAGCATTCTCCTAAACGACCGTTCTCCTGATTCACTCCGGTATAGATCTTAATAAAATCAACTCCCGGCAGATGTATCTTTTCACCCTTCCTGTCTACTGCCCAGTCAATATCAATAGCACTTTCCTCCCGGGTATTCACCTCGTTATCCGCATAGCCGTACCGGAACCGGTAAAGTGCATAATACTCACCCGTTCCGCTCTCGTCAATACCATTCTGTGGCAGGCAGGTGCCCTGGAAAGTGATCTGACCTCCCGCCCATAACGGATAATAACTCTGGGTATGATGCTGATTCTTAACTTTATACCCGGCATTACCCTGATTATCCTCCCAACGGATATAGGTTTCCCACTCTTCTGCCGACTCCGGCTCTTTTTCCGGACGGTAATAAGTGATCTCATAGTCAAACCAGGTATTCACATCATTTCCCGCCTTTTTCGCCTTCTCATACCACCATTCCTGAGTCGGGTCTTCATGGGCACTTCCGGCAATTTCATACCACCCATCCTCGTCAGGAACTCCATTCTTATTGGCATCATACGCTACCCTGATAACACCCGGTTCACAGCTACCCCCCTGCGGTGCATCCGGATCAGGATTATCCGCCGCGTCAAACGCATTGCCCAGTACCCGGAAATCACGCTTGCCCGGTACATTTTCGATCGTATGGTCAAAACCAACTACTACATAACCACCAAAACCTCCGAGAGAGATCATACTCCTTTGGTTATTACCGATAGCTTTTAATACCTTTTCGTTCATGATCTCCTGCGTATCTCCTGCTTCGTACAGGGGAAGCTGGTTGGTGAACTGTCCGGCCGCAGGCATAAAATCCAGCACTTTAGTGATATAAGCCGACTTTCCTCCCGTAACAGGGGGTATCTCTTCCGAAAGGACCCGGAGAGTAAAAATGTAATCGAAGGAGATCTCTCCCTGCGACACACGCAGGCTCAGCCTGTATTCCCCGGCATTCCCCGCCATATACTCCAGGTCTTTAGTCTGAGCGACCACTCTATCCTCTATTCTCCACTCATACGAGATGCCTTCGTCATATACACTTACTACCTCTATTTTTCAGAAGCTGATCTACCTGCACGGTAAACCCACCCTCCGGTACCTCCACCCGTATATCCTCCTTCTGAAGGATATACAAATACTCCTCTTTTCTCTTATCGTCACAGCCCGTAACCACACTCCCTGCAATCAGCAGTGCCGCAACAAAGATCCATACGGATCTGACTAAATTTCTCTTCATTCTATTCTAATTATTCAGGTAATTATTTATCGGTTGTAGTCTTCTGGGAGTAAATACAATATGGGCAGGAATATCCCCGGTGGTTACCGACCATTTTCGTATTCCTTCCTCCGAATAGCAATGCAAAACTCCCGGAGTCATATAATCTTTAGCATCCGTTACAAAGATCTCCCGGGTTACAGGATTCACCGCCACTCCATAGGGGATCACCATCTCTTTTTCCGTGCCATCCTTAATAAAATGCCGGTCTACCACCGCTCTCGTCTCCGTATTCACAATGGCATAACTGATCTCATGTTTGTTGCTTATATAACTCCATTCCGCACTATATACATAGAGCGAATCTCCCGAACGCGTCATATTGCCACAGGGAAGATCAAAAGCATCCGTTACCTGATCTGTTTCACTGTCAATTACAAAAACGGCGGAGGGGACATTGTAATAATCTCCCCGGGAAGAGACCCATATATTCCCATAGCAATCCAGTTCCATACGGTGCAGGTTAATACCCACCTCAATTTTCTTTACCTCTTTAAAAGTATGCAGATCAATGACCGATACCGTATTATCATAGTCCGGTACTCGGTAACCACCCGAGTTAGCTACATACAGTTTATTACCCGCGATCACCATCTCCTCCGGCTGATATCCGACCATACACTCCCCGACAACCTGCAAAGTTGCCGTATCCGCTTTCGCCACATACCCCAACCGGGCATTCGGATCGATCTGTACCGGTCCCGCATACGAACTTACATACGCATATTTATCTTTGAAAACAATATAACGGCAGTTGGGAATAGAGATCACCTCTATATGCCTGGCCGTATTGAGATCCATTACCTCCACAAAATGGGAACAGTTGATCACCGCATACAATTTATTCCCGTATAGCTGAATATCGTTCCCCACATCCCCTAACTCCCTGACCACACCCGGATTCCGTTCGGCAAAAATATTCCTTGTATAGACACCCGTTTCATAATCAAAATAGTCAAGTGTCGATTTATTACTACCCATATTTCCCTCATTGAGCAGGAAAAAACCTTTGATCTCTCCCGGATCCGGATCGGGATAGATCACCTGCCTGGAAGTTGACCCGGTTATCTCTTCCTCCTCCCGGCAACCCAGCATCAGGAAAAGACCACACACAACCATTACTCCCCCTATCACCACTCTCTTCATAACATCCAGTTTATTTTAATTTTAAAATTCGTTCCGGGCATCGGATAGCACTGTACTACCTCATACTGTTGATTGAATATATTATTAAGCTCTGCCGTAACCCGTAAGTCCGTTTTCCGTAGCGGTATCCTTCTTGATAGAGACATATCGTGTGTATACCACGGCTGGGCATAATTTTCAGGAATATTCGCCCGTGATTCATAGCGTTCACCCGTATAGATAAAACTATAGTTCAGGTCCCACCCCTTATAAGCGGCACCGATAATGGCAGAACCACTGTGCCAGGGGATATAAGGAATTTGTCCGCCATACCACTCTTCGGAGGAGTCCGTAAGATCCTGCGCTTTCTGATAAGTATAGTTCAACCGGGGATGAACCGATACTTTACCCAACCGGAACTCTCCCTGTACCCCTGCATCCAGGCTCCGGATCTCCACATAACCCAGATTAACCATTGTCCATTGGAACTGATTAGAGGTAGGCATTGCAATGATCTTATTATCCACCTGGTTCAGGTAGGCATCCACCTGTATATCCAGGCTCCGGAAACTCTTTCCCGGAAACGCTCTCCGGTACACCACTCCCACATTGTACTGGGTCGTATATTCCGGGTTGAGGTATTTATTCCCGATAAAAGTGTAGTAAAGATCATTCAGTGTAGGCATTCTGAAGATCCGTTTGTAGAAAGCCCGCAGGCTCAGGTCTCTCTCCCGGAAAGGACGGTACATAGCCACTACCGTAGGAGTCCATTCATTCTTATCCCCGGCCGATGCGCCCACCAACTTTGTCCGGTCGTGTACATAGGTATAAAGAAGGCTTCCCTGCACCTTCAACCGTTTAAAATCAAAAGCAGTAGCTACAGCATTCAAAACCGTATACCGGGAAGGATACACAAAATCCACCAGATCCGCATGCAGGGTATTATGCTGGAGATCGGATGCCACGCTTACCCGCCACCCCTCCGCCAGTGTCACTTTATGAGCCGCAGAAAAATAGGTTTCCTGCTGCCGGTAATGGTTATTCACATACATAGTGGTCACGTCCAGCCGTGGGTCGGAGAGATAGTGCAGGTAATCGTAAGCATATTTTCCGTTCAACAGTAAACTATATCTTTCACTCCGGTATTTACGCCAGGAAGATTGAATAAAAAAGTTGGTGTCCCACTGACGATCTTCGTGCTTAAATTTTCCCGGTTCCTCCCGCACAGAAGCTCCCGGATACCCCCGTTCGGAGTTATATCCATACACCTTGATTCTCCATTCTCCATCTTCTATCCTGCCATATAGACCTCCCTCCATGCGGAAAGCCCGTACATCTCCGTTGCGTCTTACTTCGGTGGTATCATACCCCTCTTTCTTCTTATAAGAAAATTTATACCTTCCGGAAGTATACATATACTCGGCATTCAGAGAGAGATCCAGCCTGCTGCCTACCCTGTGCTCCCACAAAACAGAAGGATTGATCGTTTCAAAAGAGCCTCCTGTCAGGGATATCTTCAGCTTATCTTTTTTGTCTCCTTCAAAATCCGGTTTCCGGGTAGTCATATAGACCGAACCGGCCGATGCAAAATCTTTGGCCGGCTGGAAAATTGAACTTTTCTGCCCGTTGTAGAGAGAGATAGCCTCCATATTATCCATAGAGAACCGTCCCAGGTCAACCTGTCCGTTCTGGGCATTTCCCAGCTGGATACCATCGTAAAAGACACCCACATGCTGGGTACCCATACTACGGATATTTACAGTTTTCAACCCACCGATCCCTCCGTAATCCTTGATCTGTACACCGGAAAAATAGCGGATCGCATCTGCTACCGACACCACACTAAGGCGTTGCAACTCCTTTCCCGAAAGCCTCTGGGCAGGAATGATCTCAGGAGTGATCTTTTTAGCGGATATAACGATAGTATCTATCTGAAAAACAGTATCGACCATAGAGATGGATGATACCTGTCCCTCCATGAAGTATTGCGCATGCCCACGGTGGGCTGCCAACAAAAAAGATAAAAACAGAAGTATATGAGTATGTTTTGCCATTCGCCGTACTAAAAACATCATCTTACATGATCTTACAGCGCATGACAAATGCCGGTAGAGAACCACATTGGAAATTTCAGTGCCTGACTGCCTGCCCATTCACCGTAGGCTGCAAAATCACGAGTGTGCACAGGCAGGTCTTCTGACTCGTTCCGGTTGCAGCGCCTTCCCGGTCTGTTACAACCAGTGGCATAAATATGCTAAACCTTTTTGCTCCCTTTTGGAGCAGGAACTTACAGCAGCGGGAACTGTTGCCGACTTTCACGGCATTCCCTTTTAATCCCCGTCACGACTCCCTTCGGAGCGTGCATCGGGAACCTGATGCGGGCGCAAAGATATAACTTTTATCCGATGTTAATACCCGCTTTATTCCTTTTGTTTTTTTACAAGAAAGAGAAAATAATCTGTTAAATTTACATAGCAGAAAAGCATATTTCACAAGTCCGGTATAAGAAAAGGTTCAGGCTCAACGCTCCATCCCTCTATAAAGAAAAAACAAGTACCCTCTTTTTATACAACAACTATTACTCCAGCAACCCCATTCTTTTTGCAACCCTGCAAGCCTCCAGCGAGTTCTTTACCCGCAGCTTCTCCAGAATATTCTGCCGGTGCCTGTTCACCGTATAAATACTGATATGCAACCATTCCGCAATCTCCTTACTCAGTTTCCCCTGCTCTATAAGGCGGAGAAGCTCCTTTTCCCGCACCGATAAAATAGACCGGCACCTCCCTTTATCCGGTTTCAGGCTTACACCCGTAACAGAGTTAACGATCCTCCCTTCGTACGTCAGTAACTCCGGAGATAGATACGGATGGCTATACAGGCACAACCCCAGCCAAAGGCTTCCATCCGTCACACTGGAGATATAGAAGGTACGGTGCTCCACAGGAATATATACCCCCGACCTGTCACACATCCGGATCCGGCTCTTTATATAATGATCGGAGCGCTCCCGCACAGGCATACTTTTCCACTGATGAAAGAACTGCAATTCCAGTGAATGTTTAGCCAAAAGATCTTCCGGATGAATCCTACTGAATATCTCTTCCTCCCAGATCGAATCAATCTCCTTCATCTCTTTCTTTCTCTCCAACCCCAACACCTCTGCTATTCCTCCACTGAACAGGTAACTTTTATCCGCTTTTAGGTCACTCAGCACCACCAGGGCATTTTCAAGCACAGCATACGCAGCCGCTATTTGCAGGTACCGGTCAAGCGATCCCTCTTCAGGATACCGATTACCGAAATCCTGGTTAAGAAGTTTATCATTTAGAGAAGAGACTACATCCATAGCATTAAAATGGTTATTTTTCAGCATTGTACCCCTGTAAAAAGCGGCATACCTTTGCAAAGGTAGTTCTTACGATGGTTATTTCCTACCTAAACAAAAGATAGATACAACTAACAACCCAATCATTTACCGTATGAAAAGAGTAAACTTTATCCTTGCCTCCCTTGTATTACTAACAGTATCAACCTATAATACCATGGCACAAAGTCTTGAAAAGATGAACTGGTTCAACGAACCCGAACAGTGGGAGATCAGGAACAACACCCTTTCCCTGTTCGTAACCCCGCAAAGCGACTGTTGGAGGATCACCCATTATGGATTTACCGTAGACGATGCTCCTTTTTACTACGCCACGTACGGCGGAGAGTTTGAAGCAAAAGTCAAGATCACCGGCAACTACAAAACCCGGTTCGACCAGATGGGGCTTATGTTGCGCACCGATGCCCTGAATTACATAAAAGCAGGAGTCGAATTTGTGGATGGTAAATACAACCTCAGTACCGTAGTTACGCATACTACCAGCGACTGGAGTGTGATCGAACTGGATACCGCTCCGCCTTTTATCTGGATAAAAGCTATCCACAGGCTTGATGCGGTCGAAGTGTTTTACTCTTACGACGATATCCACTATATCCTGATGCGGATCGCCTGGTTCCAGGACAATACCCCGGTAATGGTGGGACTGATGGCAGCCTGTCCCGACGGAGAAGGATTTAACGCCCTATTCGAACACTTCACCGTGAAACATTTGCCGGATATAAGACGAATGAAGTGGTTAAAAGAGAATGTAGAATAACCCGCAGGATATAACTTTCGTTTTTTATGTATAACAGTTAACAACAAGCAACAGAGAATCTAAATCACTTTACAAAGAAAGATCAAAGACTTCCCGTCTTTGATCTTTTTAAAAGGTATACCACTGATTGGTGTGGATAACAGGTGATCGGAAAAGAGAACATCCCCCGGTGAACACAGGTGTTTTATTTTTTTAATCAAGTATCCCTTCGGGAATCCCGCTGGTATTAGACAATGTTCCCAGTATCTTATAACCGGTACCGACCTCTTCCAACCCCAGGTAAGGAGGAGGAGTTACATTAGCACGTAGTCCGGGTAGTTCATCCCAATCGATATATAATGTGCCTGATAACCAACCAAGAGCCCTCGGATCATTTTTTTTCTATATCAAACAGATGTTCTGTCCATGCAATAGCAGCATCTGTTATTGCACCGTTCCCATTATCCGCATACCATAGCTTCATGTAACGGACACCATCCTGTAAGGCAAAATCATAAGATCCCTTCGCAACCTTTTTACCTCCGTCAAAGAAGTAGGCATCCTTGTTCTCGTTATTGATCAGATAAACCCTTAATTCCTTGATTAATCCCGGATGCTCACTTTCCAGAATGCTATATTCCAGGTAATTATCCGTCACCTTTACATGGACCTCAATAGTAGTCTCCGTCACATTATCGGTAATAGACAGAACAGTCTCTCCTGTCTTTCTTCCGGTCACCTCAATAGCTCCAAAACCAGAATAATCGGCACTAAATGTAACCATGATAATACCCTCCTCTTTCATCCGGAACGTATAATCTCCATTTCCACTTTCAATACGGAAAGCACGGGTACGGGCCTGAGTAACCTCCCAGCCGGAAGCCGTATCCAGTTTAAAATCAAAGATCTTTTTTTCATCGTCATCGCTACAACTGAGCAAAGAGAAGGCAAGAAAGCAAAGGGTAAATACCCCGAATAAGTTTAGTTTCATACAAGTAAATTTTTATGTGTTTAGTAAATTCCGCAAGTGTTACGGACACACAAATTTAATAATATTATTTAAAAACAGACTCCCGGCTCTGCTGTTTTATAAAAGTTTATCTGCATACTTTACACTTTCCGCCTGATCACCATAATATCCTTATCAAAACTTCCTTTATCGATCGCCTTACTCTTTACTTTTGTCCGGTAAGAGTAGATCGTGACCGGATTATAACCCAGGAATTCCGCTATTTGCGAACTATCCTTAATACCTAACCGGATCAGGGCAAAAATACGCAGTTCTGTATTTAGAAGTTCCCCTTTTTCAGGCCAAACCGCTGGTCCTCCCTTAGCAAATTATTAAAATCAGTCACAAAATTGGGAAAGATATGGAGAAAAGCCTCGTCAAACTTTTTATAAAACTCCTTTGTTTCGGCTTGCAGAGCCTAGGTAGAAGCCGTCATCCGGTAGAGATCATCGATCTGTCCGGTACGGATCTTCCGGTTCACCGTTTTCCGGTACTCCCCTATCTTCTGGATATAGACAGAACAGAGTTGCAGGAAATAGCCCACATATTTCTCCTTGATCTGGTCCGACTCCTGCAGCTCATCCGCCAGGCGGTAGAGTTCTTCACTCTTTGCCCTCATCTCCTCGTTCATCCGGTTCAGGTCCTCATTCTGCCTGATCAGCTCTTTGCGGGCCACTGCCAGCTGCCGCCTCTTCCGCCGTATGTAAAGAGCGAACAGGAGGATAGTAACGAACAGCACACTGATCATCAGGAAGCCGGCCCGTAACCTCCACTCCTGCCGGTCGCGCTCCAACTGGTAATCCCGTTCAATGATCGGCAACGCCTCGGCGATCTGCGAGTTCCGCAATTTGGTATTGTAAAAGTTAGCATCCACAGAAGAGAGCTGAATATACCGGTAAGCCCTCCTGATGTCCCCCTGCTCATACAACAGCTGGGCCAGCAACCGCAACGAACGGTTCTGCCGCACCGCACTGTGCTCATCCGCTATCACCGACCGTATCAGCTCCCGCTCTTCACGCTCCCTTTCCCCGCTCTATTTATACAAAAGAGATAACTGGTAATAGGCCCTTGCCGCATCATTCGATAATGTATCAATACAGGCCAGATAGTGTTGAATAGGTCCGAACGCCTCTTCGTGCCGCCCCTCCATATAATACTTTTTACAGGTATGATACCCATAGAGCGGCACCGTTTCATCCAGGTAAACCAGGATAGAATCATTATACTCTTTCTCCCTTGCGGCATAGACCACTTCCATGTGAGAATTCTCCGCATACTCCCGCAGGTTCATATACAGACGCTCATACAACACATAATACATTGCCCGCTGCTCCCGGCTCATCTCCTTATAATAGACCTGCAACTGATCCAGCACCGACAAACTTTCCGTCATCAATCCCGACTGGGCACACACAAAAATATACTGGAACCTGTTCTCCAGTAGCTGACCGTTATCCTTATTCCGGAGTGCCGCCTTCTTTCCTTTTTCAATATAGACAAAAGCAGAATCACTCTGGAAATTAGCATACTCCTCTACGATCCGGCAGATCAGGTCATATTCCTTATCCGGATTCTTTTCGGCAGCCAGTAATTGTTTTGGGTAATGGATCCGGTCCCTCTTTTGCCCTTCAAACTCCCCCCTGTTACCGATCAGCCTATCTATCTCCATAAGCATCTGCTTATTTTCCGGAAAAGCAAAAAGCTGAACCGAACAGAAGAGCAAAACAATACAATAGTTCAATTTACATATTCCACAGGTTCTTTAGATGGAATAAAAAAATCAAAATGGCTTTCTATACAAAGATACCTTATTTGAAGCACTCTAAAAAGAAAAACGAGCAGGTTATATTATACTTCCCGCTCGTTTAACCCTCCATTAACAACTAAAAACCTATTCTCAGAACCTGAGTTGTACTCTTGCCGTCAACGTATTGTAGTTATTCTTACCTATCCGCTCCCCATTGGCATCCGCGTTCCGGTCGTGGGTGATATAGGCATAATTCAACATCAAACGGATATTCTCATTGATATAGTAATTTGCTCCCAGCGTCCACTGGTTAGAGGCTCCCCCACGGATCTCTGTTCCGTTCAGGTCCACCCGGTCAAAACGGGCCATTACCTCAATGTCTCCCTTATCGTTATTTATTTTCGGAAGATTGTAAGCACCCCGCGAGTTGTTATAATCCTACTGTCCCCCGAAGAGCAGATAAAAAGCCTGCGCATAAAATCCGGAGAATTTCTCCGTTACCAGGCTTCCCTTCCGGTTCACCCAATTGTGCATATACTCCGCCTGAAACTTGAACGGACCATCATATACCGACAACTCCGCACCTGCCAGCCAGGAGTTATCCACCTCCGTGATCAATCCCGTATCAATGAACCGGATCTTATTCACCGTATTGGCCGACTGACTATAACGTACCACATTCTTTCCTTCGTCACTCACATCCGTTTTCGGCGTACGGTACGAACCTGCTACCCCAATATGCAACCCTCTGGTTTTCTCTTCATTTTGCGGCATCCACACCGCGCGGGCCGTTGTCGAGAATCCCTCGTTCACCCCTTTTGCATAATTAGCCTCCCAGGTGGCCTTCTGCCCGCTGTTCATGGAACGCTGGAAGAAGAGTCCACCGTGGACCAGCCACTGCCGGTTCTCAAACGTACCCATCATCCCGATGTGGTGCCCCGGAGCCAGTACATTCACCACCTGCGCCCAGTTCATCATTGACAAATCCTTGAACGAGTTAAGCAGGTCCATCGAGAAAGGTTCCTGGATATTACCCATCCGCAAACCATACTCTTTAGTAAACTTATAAGTGATAAAGTTATCCAGCAGGGTCAACTGTCCGTTAGCAAAATCCAGCTCCAGTTTACCTTCTAACCGTTCACCGAAAGAGAAGATCCCCCCAATCGCTAACTGTGAGATCGTGGCTCCGTTTGATACATTCTCCTGGGTCTCGTTCCAGTTGAACGCCCCGTCTGCAGAGATACGTCCAAAGAACTTCAGTTTATAATCCGGGGTATAAAAAAGATCCGTCTTCTTTCTCTCCTGCGGCTAAGCCATCACTATACTACCCGTAAAACAACTAACTGCCAGCAACAAAAGCATTTTATATATTCTTCCTGGTTTCATACTATTATCTTTATAGATTAGTTTCTCTATTTATCCGAAAATTACATTCAGTACCATCACACCCGCAATACCCACAACCGAAACAAGGATCTGCATCAACGACCACGATTTAAAGGTATCTTTCATACTCAGGTTAAAGTACTCTTTATAGAGCCAGAATCCCGAATCATTGACATGCGAATACATTAAACTTCCTGCCCCGATAGCCAGCACCATCAGGTTCGGATTTACACCCGATACCGCAATGAGTGGCATCATTACACTGGCAGCCGTCAGCGCCGCTACCGTAGCCGACCCGACCATTGCCCGGATAATACTCGCCATAAACCAACCCAGCAATAGCGGATGGATCGGAAGACTCTCCATAGCACCCGCCAGGATCATACTTACACCGCTCTCTTCCATCACCACTTTAAAGATACCCGAGCCCGCTACGATCAGAATGATCATTGCAATATCCTTACACGCCTGCACATAAATATCCATTACCTGTTTAATAGAGCGTCCCTGCCGGATCCCTAAAGTATAGGTAGCTGTGATCGTAGCGATCAGCATTACAATATTCGGAGCACTGAAAAACTCAACAATATGGGTAGCGCGCTCACTCAATCCGGTACAGAACTGTGAAATAATAGTAGTCAGGATCAACAGAAATACAGGTAGCAAAGCAGTAACCAGCGAAATCACCTTTCCGGGCTGTTTAAAGCGTGAGTCAGGTTCTTTGGCTGTAAAAACAGCCACATCACCCGTCTTAATATTCTTCAACGATTTACTGAACAGAGGTCCTGCCACAATAATGGCAGGAATAGCCGCGCTCAGTCCAAGCAGTAACGTTATCCCCATATTGGCTTCAAACATAGAGACCAGGGCTACCGGAGAGGGATGCGGTGGAAGGAATCCATGCGCTACCGAGAGTGCTGCCAGCATCGGCATCCCGATATAAACCGCCGGCATTTTATACTTATTTACAATCGAGAAGATAATAGGAACCAGGATCACAAAACCAATGTCGTAAAAGAGAGGAATACCTACGACAAAACCGGTAAGCATCATTCCCCACTGGATCCTTTTCTGACCGAAAGCCCCGATCATTACCTCCGCGATCTTATTGGCCGCACCACTTTCTGCAACCAGTTTACCCAGCATTGCACCGAAGATAATGATCAGTGCCATACTCCGGTAGATATTCCCGACCCCTTTATCCAGGATCACCGGGATCTCCTGCAACGGAATTCCCAGACACACCGCTGTTCCGATAGAAACCAATACAAACGCCAGAAAGGCATCAATTTTATAGTAAGCCACTAAGAAGATAAGCAGCAGCAAACTTGCAACAATAATCAAAATAGAAGTCATGATATCAGATTTTTAAGATGAAACGTCTAAGCAGTCATTTTCACAGAGAGTTAGATTTAGATGGCTTCTTAATCCTCCGCAAGCATATATCCCCCCTTCATAGGCGATACACAATTCCGGGTATATACATTCAGGATCCCACGGCGGAACCGGTTCACCGGTTTTACCCACTTAGCCCTTCGCTCAGCCAGTACAGCCTCCACCTCTTCCGGGCTGCACTCTTTCCCCCGGATACCAATAATATTGATAGCCCGTGCCGGAATATCAATCCCGATCAGATCTCCATTCTCCACCAACGCAATGGGCCCGCCATCGCTTGCTTCCGGTGACACATGTCCGATAGCCGGCCCCGGGTAGCACCCGAAAAACGTCCGTCCGTGATCAGTGCGATCGATTCCACCAGCTCCGGGTCTGAAGCAATGGCCTCCGTAGTATAGAACATCTCCGGCATACCGCTCCCTTTCGGCCCCTCATACCGGATAAAAAGAGCCTCACCCGGCTTCACGCTCTTATTCAACACCGCCTGTAAAGCTTCCTCTTCCGAATCAAACACTTTAGCGACCAGCGTTACCTGCCGCAACTTCGGAGATACGGCCAAATGTTTTACTACCGCACCCTCCGGAGCCAGATTCCCTTTCAGGATAGCAATGGCCCCCTCCTTCTGTATCGGATCGCTTACCGGACGAATGATCTCCTCCTTTTGCACCCCTTTCCCAGCCAGGTAGCCGGCGCACTCTTCGTAAAATCCGGTGCACTTTAATTCCTCTAAATTTTCACCCACCGTCTTTCCGGTAACAGTTATCGCATCCAGGTGCAGAAAATGTTTGATCTCCTCCATAATAGCCGGAACTCCCCCTGCATACCAGAAGTACTCTCCCGGCCAGAAACCACTCGGGCGAATATTCAGCAGATAAGGAATTCTTCGATGGATCCGGTCAAAAAGATCCGCAGACAACTCTATTCCCGCTTCGTAAGCAATAGCCGGAAGATGAAGCAAGCTGTTGCTCGAACCCGCAATCGCCGCATGCACCATGATCGCATTTTCAAACGCTTTCATCGTCAGGATATCCGAAGGCTTTATATCCTCTTCCACCAATTCCAACGCCCTTTTACCCGCCTGCTGCGCAGCTACTTCCAGCTTCCCGGTACTAAAAGGGATCAACGCCGTACCCGGCAAAGCCAGCCCCAAAGCTTCCGCCATCACCTGCATGGTAGAGGCCGTACCCATAAACGAGCAGGCCCCGCAACTGGGACAAGCATCCCGTTTATACTCCAGAAACTGCTTTTCCGTGATCTCCTTCCGCTGGTAAAGCGCACTATACTTACCGATCTGTTCCAGCGTCAGCATATTCGGCCCCGCCTTCATAATTCCACCCGGCACAAAGACACCCGGCATATTGAGCCGTGCCATCGCCATCAGATGCGCCGGCGCCGACTTATCACAACTCGCAATAAACACCCCCGCGTCAAACGGAGTCGCATTTACATGGATCTCGATCATTCCCGTCATGATCTCCCGGGAAACCAGTGAGTAGTTCATCCCATCGTGCCCCTGCGCCTCGCCGTCACAGATATCCGTTACATAATAATTAGCAGGCCGGCCACCGTTGGCATAGATCGCTTTATCAGCCGCCTCTACTAGTTTGTCTAAATGGGCACTTCCCGGATGGCTGTGTCCATAGCTACTCTCCACAATGATCTGCGGTTTCGATAGTTCTTCCATTTTCCACCCGCTACCCAATCGCAATGAATCGAGTTCCGGTGCCTTCTTCCTTAATTCCTGACTTCTCATGGCATTCTTCTTTTAATAGGTTTTTAAATGAGGTTGAATGAATTGGCTCTATATAGGGAAAAGTATATTTTTATATAGGTTGAATATAGGTTCCGGGGAGGAAATTATTTATATAGCAAAAGTAAGGGGTAAAGAGGAAGTATACAGATTTACCTTGATGTTTACCCAGATAATGTCTAAAGTAATTTATAATTAAACCACTCACACACAACAGGATA
>JAJQBG010000027.1 GCA_021203405.1 Bacteroides sp. | reverse complement strand
TATTAGTATGTTTTTAATTATCATACTTCCTGTTCTCTTCCATCCAATCATTTATAATTCTTTGATCGTCGTCATTTTTACGTTCCTTATATACAAATCCCCGGGTTATTTTAGTTACCCCTTCCTCAATAAAGGTGTACCATAGGTCATACACTTCCAGGTCAGGGTAATAGGTTCCTCCTCCTTCCAGTATCCGGAAGTTCTGCCAGGGATTCAAAGTCAGGAAATTGTCAGGATTAATAGTGATCGTAAAAACAGTAGTCAGGACGGTAATCTGTCGCCCCTTTTGTCCATTCATTCTTTTCGTGGTACATACGTACGGTGTTACCATCCTCTACTGCCTGTAATATTCTGGGAGATTTATAGATAACCGAATCCTTCAGATTAGCCACCTCTTTCGTGACTCCATCCATATAATACTGTCCCGAATACTCATTCATTAAGTTGAATTTTACCAATAAAACTGTATCCTGTTCAGTTCTCATGGTGTATTCCGAAGTCGATTTCATCTTCAGGGAAATCATATACAGGGAGTCAATGTGTAAGGTAGCTGGTCTTACATAGATCGGATATACGCCGTATTCCTCTCCTTTTTTTATCACTACATGGGGGTTCGGAAAATTATAAATATCGCTTGCCAGGTTCTGGTACAAAACATCATCCGTACCGAGTTCCCTACTATTATAATCTTCAATAGCAGAGGGAAATTCTTCTAATTCTACCACTACTTCTTTCTTCAGAGGTAAAGAACTGCTCACTGCTACAGAAGTATAAACAGTGTCCTGTAAATAACCAATATGTAAGTCTCTGTTTACTATAAGATCCCTGGCTCCTACAATATATACAGACTCAGGATACATCAGATCATTCATCGGGATCTGTTGTTCACAACCCGTAAAGCACAATAGCAACAGAGACAAGGGTAATAATATTATTTTTTCATTTTATCCAATTTTAGTTCATTTATAACCGATATTACCAACCCGGATTTTGTACCAGCTTACCGTTCTTCTGAAGTACATTTCTGTCAATAGGCCAAAAATACATTTTGTTGGAGAAGGAGCGTCGCATGGTTCTCTCCGTATTCCATACTCTTACTGTATAGAACTGCTGGCGTTGTGATTCTCTGGCGCTTACATCCAATCCTCTTACCGGCTTGTTTATGGCCTCATAGGCATCTTTCCAGCGTAGTAGATCCCAGTAGCGATGATCTTCAAAAGCAAACTCAATGCGTCTTTCATGTTTTATCAGCTCCTTCATTGTTTCGTAACTGGAAGCTTCAATGTCGGTTATCCCGGGCTGTCCTGCCCGGTAACGAATCTGGTTGAAATAATATATCATCTCCTCTATATCTCTTTGAACGGTAACTCCACTCTCTTCATCGGTGTAAGAGCCTCCCATTTCGTTCATCGCTTCTACATACCCTAACAGAACTTCCGCATACCGGAAGAGGGGATAGGTTTTTGTTTTGACCGATCCGTCCCAGAATATACAGTCATCCAGATGGACATATTTCTTGCTGGTATATCCAGTCCTGTTCCTGTGATTATTATCATTTAAATTGGTTACGTTACCACCCTGATAGTACTCCACATCGAGGTTTTTGTTCGAAACATCACTTCCTCTGTAAGAGGTAGAAGGCCAGATACAGTGATTAAACCCGATAGTAGCATAAAAACGGGGTTCCCGGTTATCGTCCATAAAAGCCCGCGAAGCCGAAAGAGGATATTCTCCCGTAAAGGTTTTACTGGTGCCTACTGCCTGCCACGATCTTTCAGCCTCCGTTGCTTCGCTGAATTTTCTTCCATCCGCCATACGGTACTCTTCTATCAGGTCATAAGTGACACTATAAGATGCATTGCCACCCAGCTTACTTGGAAAGATAAGACGACTGTCGCGATTGTTAATATATGCATTATTAACCGCGTAATAGATATATTCTTTTACAATATAGGGTTGAAAGGTGCCGTCAAAAAGTGTTTTATAAGATTTGTAAGGGTCAATATCTCCGGCTCCCTCGGGAAATGCCGCATCCGGAACGGTTGAGGGGAGCGGCAAGGTTCCTGTTCCTTTGTCATTCACTATTTTAGCCACCGTATGGATATCATAACGTTTCAGGTCTATAATTCTTTTGAAGGTTGCCGCGGCTTTCCCCCACTTATTTTTATCTTCAGTTTGTGCTATAAAATTTCTACCCTGCGAATCTTTCCAGCTTGCATAGTACGTATTCCCATTGAACTGGGGACTTGCGGCATAGAGTTGTAAGCGGGCTTTATAGGCCAGTGCGGCACCTCTTGTAGGGATATACTGCTGACTCTCAATCCTTTCTACAGGAAGCAATTTAGAGGCTTCTTCAAAATCACTACATATTTTCTCTACACACTCCTCATACGTATTACGTTCAAAAGAAGCTGTCGCAACATCTTCATCCGTATCCATCGGAGTATCGGGAAGAATAGGTACCGGTCCGTATAAACGAACTAAGTAGAAATAGAAATAGGCCCGGAGAAAATAAGCCCTGCCCCGGAAGTCGCGGGCTTCCATCTCGGTCAGCTCCTCATTCTTATGTATGTTGGCCAGAATGATATTGGCCTTCCGGATACCCCGGTAGCAGCGGGGCCATGGATTAAAGGTGGAATTTATCTCTGTGACCTCATCGTATAGTATTCTGTTGCCAGGTAATATAAAAGGATAAATAGCTTCATCAGAAGCCGATCCGCTTGGAGAGGAGGTTGCGTCCCAGGCCCATTCGCTTCCTGTCAGGATAGATTCATCAAGCAATAAATCCGCCGCCCCATTGATATACTCCTCCGTCCTGGCTTTCGATAAAAAGATAGAGTCCAGCGTGGTTTGGTCGTATACATATTTATTAATATCCAGATAATCTTCACAGGCACCCAATGCGCAGCCTATGATCAGGATAAGGCTAAATCCGAACGAGTGAGCAGTAAGCCTTCTTTTTACTTCCTTATAGGTTGTATTCATAATTTTTTCTTTTAAAATGAGAGATTAAGTTGCAGTGTATAGATCCGCTGGATGGGATAAACGGTTCCGTTTTCATGTGCCTGTCCCGGATCGAGCATTTTTTCTCCGGACCATAGAGCCAGATTTTCATCGATCAGGCTGACAATAGCATTTTGTACGCCCAGCCTTTTGATAGCTTTCGTTTTAGCCGTATAGGATACCTGAACATTTTTTAATCTTAAATAGCTACCGTCCTGAAGCCAGAAGGTAGAATTCTGGCTATTGTTGCCACTACCACCATAGTACAACCTTGGGTATTTGGCATTCGGATTCTCCGTGGCAGGGTCACCGGAGATCTCTCTGGATATCCAACGGTTAGCCGGATTTGCAAAATCCGTGATTACATTGCCCGTATTACTTCCGGCAAATGGATTATACATATTGCCTCCCTTAAAATAAGTAACCCGGCTTACCCCCTCAAACAACACACTCAAATTGAAATTTTTCCAGTTAAATTCGGTAGCAAAGCCATATTGTACCTGAGGTACATTCGAGTATTTCAGCGGTATCATATCATCACCATTAATAACACCATCTCCATTTACATCTTTATATTTGATATCACCAGGCAGGTAATCTCCAAACTCCTGGCGCGGACTGTTTTGAATATCAAAATCATCTTTGAATAATCCGATAGCGACCAGGCCTCGTCTGACACCATGCTGATATCCGACTGCAGACTGATAGGGATATCTTTTGATATCCTCTTCAAAATTGATCACTTTGTTTTTAGAGTCCGTATAGTTGGCACGCAGTATAATATATTTACTGGGGTCGTTCCTATCCAGAGGCTGTGTGTAAGATATATGTCCGTCTATTCCCCAACTTTTCATTTTTCCCACATTTGCCCAGGGTAAACTAACCAACCCCATCTCTTCGGGTACACTCTGACGTTGCTGATAAATTCCGGAGCGAACATCTTTAAAAATATCGATTACCATATCAAAGCGTTCCTGGTAGAAACGGAAATCAAATCCCAGGTTAGATTTAGCAGCCTTTTCCCATTTCAGGTTGCTTGAGCCTACCTGGGTTTCAGTTATACCGGCACCATTATTCCATGGTCCTGAGCCTGTTCCACCAATAAGGGTAAGATAGGGAAAACGTACCGAATCGTCCCACGTCAAACGGTCATTCCCTACAATTCCGTAGGAGGCCCTGATCTTAAAATAGTTAAGAAAGGAGAGCCTATCGCTTATAAAAGTGTACTGCGTAGGCGACCACCCCAGAGAGATAGCCGGGAACCACCCAAACTTTTTACCCTGCTCAAAAGCTTCCGATCCTGTATAGCCTACATTAAACTCCGTCATATATATATCGTTGTAGGAGTATGTCAAACGGCTTGCGTAACTATTGTATCGTTTAGGAATAGCAGTAAGACCCGTAAGAAATCTTGAAGACTCAGAATCGCTCCAGTATGCGTGGATCAAGCCTCCAACCCGGTGCAACCGGTTGAAAACCCGTTCATAGTTAATACGTCCTTCAAAATAATATTTCCGGTCTGTGCGGGTCCAGTTAGTGTAGTAGGGTTCTACATACTCCTGTACCTTTTCCAGATCCAGCGTACCATCCCTTTTACGACCATTTGCATAATAAATGGCAGGCATCTTACCCCTGGTTTGTCTCATCCAGCTCGCCGCATCCAGGTTAAAAAGCCCCATAATAGACAAACCGGGTGTTACCATGCTCAGATCCTGGGTAAGCTGCATCGTAATTTTATTATTGTTATAATAAGATTTTTGATAGCCCATCAGATTTAATAATACACACGGACTTATAGAATTCTTATCAGAACCATAACCCGGAGCTTCTCCATTGGAGTAAAGGATCGGAACAGTTACAGGAGTCAGGTTCGCTTGTGCCTGCCAGATAGCTTTGCTATCAAAATTCCCGTTCTCATCTGAATATCCCGGAAAATTCTGATTGACAATAACGGTTTCTTCATTCAATGAAAGGGTAGTGGTCGGAGTAATATTT
>JAJQBG010000272.1 GCA_021203405.1 Bacteroides sp. | reverse complement strand
ACTAAAATGAGTAACGAAAATAAAAACAATCTTCGATTTCGACTTTCGCTTAATTTACGAATACTTCGCCAGCCTACACCGGCAAGGACCCGGAAGCCCCCAGGCAACCCTCAAAGCATTGAGTTTTATAGAGAACCTCACCCCACAGTCACATATTGCCGATCTGGGGTGTGGAACGGGCGGGCAGACCCTTATCCTGGGACAACACGCCCCCGGACACATTACCGGCCTTGAACTCTCTTCCGATTTCGTTGAGATCTTCAATCGTAATGCCGCACAACTTGGTTTACAAGACAAAGTAACAGGCATGACCGGCTCTATGGATAACCTCCCTTTCGAAAAAGCCTCTTTAGACCTCATCTGGTCCGAAGGAGCCATCTATAACATTGGGTTCGAACGCGGCCTGAAGGAGTGGCGGGAGTATCTCAAAAAAGGCGGTTATGTAGCAGTAACCGACGCAACCTGGTTTACGGACGAACGTCCCGCAGAGATCCATGACTTCTGGATGTTGCATTATCCGCAGATAGATACCATCCCTGCCAAGGTGGCCCAAATGCAGCAGGCAGGATACATTCCCGTTGCAACTTTCACCCTGCCTGAGAACTGCTGGACGGAAAACTATTTTATTCCGGCCACTGCCGCCCAGGAGAAAATACTGGCCAAATATCCCGGTAATGAAGGAGTAGAGGAATTTGTCGCAGCCCAACGCCGTGAAGCCTCCTTGTACGACCAATATAAAGAGTTCTATGGCTATGTATTTTATATCGGAAAGAAAATAGATGGTATGAACGACTAAATTTCATATAAATATCTCATTTTTACAATTCCATATTCCGTCAGGTACGTATCTTTGCAACCCTGGCGGAATATTTTTTCAAACCCATGGAAACATTCAAGATCATACAACCCACGCCCATGCTGGCACCTTATATAAAAAATTACTGGCTGCTCAGAACCGCTTGTGATTCCCCTACACTAGCACGCACCGTGCCAACGGGAATGATGAACCTCATTTTTCACCGGGGAAACCGGCTTTACTCTATCCATGACCACCAGTTACACCCCCGGGCCTTTCTAAGCGGACAGGAAAAACAGTTTGCCGACCTCCAATATAAAGGAGAGATTGATATGCTCGCTGTGGTCTTCCATCCCGCCGGAGTACGAGCCTTCTTCGACTTACCCATTCATACACTAAAAGGCCTCCGGGTTACCGCAAGCGATCTGGAAGACAAAGAACTGGCACAACTGGAATCCACACTCACCAGTACCGAAAGTGATCCGCACTGCATTCTTTTGGTAGAACAATTCCTGCTAAAACGGCTCTGTAAACCTACAGGACACCACCTGAACCGGATAGAGAACACCATCCGGCTGATAAGCTCCGGCCAGACCGACATCGCCCGACTGGCCGACACCGTCTGCCTGAGCAACAAACAATTCCAACGCATTTTTTCAGAATATATCGGAGCCAATCCCAAAGAGTTCTCCCGGATCATACGCTTCCAGAGAGCACTCCATACCCTTGAAACCCGCCCTCAGATCTCCCTGACAGACCTCACTTATGAATGTGGCTACTTTGACCAGTCGCACCTGATCAAAGAGTTTAAAACACTCTCCGGCTATACACCCGGTGAATATACCACCGTCTGTACCCCTACTTCAGACTACTTCCACTAATTGTCCCTTTTTTACAATTTTGCTAACCCCGCAAGAGCTACTTTTGTTCCCTTCATTTTCAAAGAAAATAAGATATGAACAAACAAGAACTCACAGAAAAAGCAAAAGCACACCTCCATCTATTGTGCTCCGGGATCGGTGAACGCCGTGTAGGAAGTGAAGCCAACCGCAAAGCCACCAGCTACGTGAAAAGAGTATTAAAAGAGTCCGGCTGGCATACCGAATCAACCCAACTACCGGTTATCGACTGGAAGACAGACGGAGCCGCCCTAACCTGCAACGGCCGGTCATTCAACGTATTTTCCTCTCATTACTCACCGGGATGTTCTGTTGAAGGCCGGCTCATAGCCATATCTACCCTTACTCAACTCGAACAAACCCCTATACAGGACAAAGTTGTTCTTCTCTATGGCGAAATAGCCTCCCAACAAATAGCTCCAAAGAATTTTCCGTTTTGGAATCCTGAAGAACACCAGCATATTATTTCCCTGCTGGAACAAGGCAACCCTAAAGCACTGGTTTGTGCCACAAAAAGAAACCCGGCCACCGCAGGCGGGGTTTACCCCTTTCCCCTGTTTGAGGATGGCGATTTCCATATCCCTTCGGTTTACATGAAAGATACCGAAGGCGAAAAACTCCTTGCCTGTGTAGGGCAACCCGTAGAATTGATTTCCAGGGCCCTCCGGATCCCTGAGACCGCATTCAATGTCACAGCAAAAAACAACCCTCAAACAAAAAACAGGATTGTCATTGCCGCCCATATAGACACCAAGATCGGAACACCGGGAGCCATTGATAATGCAACAGGAGTTACTATTGTGCTGCTATTGGCAGAATTGCTGAAAGATCATCCCCCGAAATATCCCATTGAATTAGTTATCCTCAACGGAGAAGATTATTACGGTGCACCCGGACAGATTAAGTATATAGAACAGAACCAGGATAAATTCAGCGAAATCCTGCTCAATATCAATATTGATGGAGCCGGCTACAAAGAGGGACCCTCCTGTTTTTCACCCTTCAACCTTCCCGCACCTATCCCCGAAGCACTCTACGAAGTTTACCGGAACACTCCCGGAATAGTCGAAGGAGCACCGTGGTATCAGGGTGATCACAGCCTGTTCCTGCAAAACGATTGTCCCGCCATTGCCGTCAGTTCCCAATGGTTTATTGAGAACATGGAGTGTCAGACCCTCACCCATACTCCCAAAGACAACCTGAGTGTGGTCAGCTATGAACGGGTGGCCCAGTGTGCCTTAGGAATAGCAAAACTCATACGTATGCTGTAAAATTATTTAGCCCAATCGGCCATACTCTGCATAAATTCACTACATTTACACCTCACAATGGATCACTCATGCCGGTCAGTACAAACAATTACCTGCAACTAATTGAGAATAGCTGACTTAAAACAAGCCTGCCCATGCATACTGAATTTGTAAACGTAACTACAGAGAACCTCACAGATGAGCACCTATGCTGCATAATCCGCAGCAAAAAGTCTCATCCAGGCATTGAAGCAAAGCGGCAGTGGCTTTCCGACCGGCTTAAAGAGGGCCATGTATTTAGAAAATTAGAGGCAAGAGCTACCGTTTTTATCGAATATGCTCCCCTTGAAACAGCCTGGGTACCCATAACCGGTAATAACTATTACTATATTTATTGCCTCTGGGTACTGGGCCCTTACAAGGGTAAAGGATATGGAAGATCACTATTGGAGTACTGTCTGGCCGATGCCAGAGAAAAAGGCAGATCCGGTATCTGCATGCTCGGAGCAAAAAAACAGAGATCCTGGCTTTCTGATCAATCCTTCGTAAAAAAGTTCGGCTTTGAGACGGTGGATACCACGGACAATGGATATAAACTGCTGGCCCTCTCTTTCGACGGAACCACCCCCCCCGGTTTGCAGAAAAGGTGAAAAATAACCCCATCGAGAACCAGGAGCTGACCATTTACTACAGTATGCAATGCCCCTATATCCATTCAAACATAGAGAAAATAAAACAGTATTGTGATACGAATGGCGTTCCTGCCTCTTTTATTGAAGTAGACACCCTACAAAAAGCAAAAGAACTACCCCGTGTGTTCAACAACTGGGGCGTATTTTATAAAGGAAATTTTGAGACAGTGAATTTATTAGATATCGCCTACCTGGAAAGAATACTCAAAAAATAAATAGAAGATTTACCCGGTAATTCTTTATCTTTGCCCGCTCAAACATTCAACAAGCCATGTCATCTCAACATAAAAAGTTAAATTATAACCAGGGCATCCTATATGCCCTGGCCTGTTATATCATTTGGGGAATTTTTCCTGTTTTCTGGAAAGCCATCACCGGTGTACCGGCTATCCATGTATTGGCACACCGTATCGTATGGTCCTTCGTATTCCTTCTTATCTGGGTATTACTCACTAACCGGCACACTTTTTTTAATTACATCAAACAACCCGCACTCCTGCTCAGGCTGGGCCTGGCAGGCTTTGTGGTCAGTATCAACTGGGGTATCTATATCTATGCCGTAGAGAGTGGTCACATTATTGAAGCCGGCCTGGGTTATTACATCAATCCGCTGGTCAATGTATTTTTAGGATATGTATTTTTAAAAGAGCGCCTGGCTACCCTGCAAAAAATAGCTATACTACTCGCCCTTACAGGCGTTCTCTATTTTACCCTGAGTTACGGCAAGTTTCCCTGGATCTCGTTAAGCCTGGCCACCTCTTTTGGCTTGTATGGCCTGTTAAAGAAAAAAGCAAAACTTGAATCCATGCCTGCCCTTACGGTAGAAACCATGATGGTCGCTCCCTTTGCCCTGGCTTTCTTATTTTACACCACCGGAAGCAGTGAGACACTCTCCTTCTTTCCCCTCTCTATGCTAACAAGCTTTTTACTGGTCATCAGCGGTATTGTTACAGCCATTCCCCTCTATTGGTTCGGAAAATCGGCACAGGTTATCCCTTTATCTACCCTGGGCTTTATTCAATATGTATGCCCTACCCTCCAGCTACTTCTTGGAATATTTGCCTATGGCGAAACCTTCGGTACCGAATACCTTATCTGTTTTGCTTTTGTATGGGCCGGATTGGCTTTTTATACCTTGAGTATCCTCAAAGGGAAGAAAGTGACCATAGCCCACTAAAAAATAATTCCATAAAAATTATTCCGGAGTAATCAGCTTTTAATACAACCATTTAAACGTTTTTACCGGATGTACGGCAGCCGGAGGATTTGGTGGAATTAACAATTATCTTTATATTTGCATCGTATTCCTGAATACATGCACTCTTAGCTCAGCTGGTAGAGCAATTGACTCTTAATCAATGGGTCCAGGG
>JAJQBG010000085.1 GCA_021203405.1 Bacteroides sp. | reverse complement strand
ATATATAACATTGCGTATGTTTTGAGAACATAAATTTTAAAGCAAAGAAAAGAAAGAAAATTATGAAAAAGTTAGTTTTAGTAGCAGCAATGTTTGTTTTAGTTTGCGGTGGTTCCTTCATGACCATGGCAAATGGATCTGGAAATTCTTGTGCTAGTTCAGCAGTAGCCAATGACACTATCGTAAAAGACACTGTGTGTCAGGAAACGGTAGTTGTTGAAGAAGTTGCTCAGGAAGCTGAATAACTAGCAGAAGATTCTCAAAAAGATTAAGTACCTGTCCTGAATAAAGCCACCCGAAATTAATGTCTGTTCCTGGGGTGGCTTTATCTTTTTTATACCCCTTTTATACTCCTTCAAAGCTCTGCCATAATTTATCCGTCGGCAAAGGAGCATCTACACTGATAAAATCACCTGAAACCGGATGTACAAACTCTATATGCCGGGCATGCAAACTGATACTTCCATCCGGATTGGAACGGGGAAAGCCATATTTCAGGTCACCCCGGATAGGAGACCCCATCTTGGCCAGCTGACACCGTATCTGGTGGTGGCGGCCGGTCTTTAAATCGACTTCGAGTAAATAATAGTTTTCCGAGCGGGCTATAAGCCGGTAATCCAGAATAGCTTTTTTAGATGCCGGTACCTCTTTAACATACGCATAACTTTTATTTTGTTTCTCGTTACGTACCATATAATGTACAAGTGTTCCCTCTGGCTGCTCAGGCCTGTTCTTTACAATAGCCCAATAGGTCTTTTTGATGGTACTTTCCTGGAACATCTTATTCAGGCGGGGCAATACCTTGCTGGTTTTGGCAAATACCACTACGCCGCTCACAGGACGATCCAGCCTGTGCACCACTCCTAGAAATACATTACCAGGTTTGTTGTATTTCTCTTTCAGATACTCTTTGACCGTTTCCGAAAGAGGGGTATCACCTGTTTTATCTCTCTGTACAATTTCAGAGCTTGCTTTATTGACTATGATAATGTGATTGTCTTCGTAAAGTACAGTCATATAGGTTATAATTAATAAGAAAAATGCCGATAGCCTTATCCAGGTACCGGCATTTCAGTTTATATAGTATATCGTTCTTACATATTCATTCCACCGCAACAGTGAATAACCTGTCCGGTTACATAGGAAGAGAGATCAGAAGCCAGGAAAGTAGCTACATCGGCTACATCTTCCGGAGTACCTCCTCTCTTAAGAGGGATCTGTTTGGCCCATTCTGCCTTCACTTCGTCTGAGAGTTGTCCGGTCATTTCCGTAATAATAAAACCCGGAGCAATGGCGTTGGCACGTACACCGCGCGAACCCAGTTCTTTGGCAATGGATTTAGCCAAACCGATCATTCCTGCTTTGGAGGCAGAATAATTACACTGGCCGGCATTTCCGGAAACTCCTACTACAGACGCCATATTGATAATGCTCCCACTACGTTGTTTCATCATAACCGGCGTAACCTGTTTAATAAAGTTAAAGGCTGATTTCAGGTTTACATTGATCACCATATCCCACTGCTGTTCTGTCATGCGCATCATCAGGCCGTCACGGGTGATCCCTGCATTGTTAACCAGAATATCTATTCTTCCGAAGTCTTTTACCACTTCTTCCACGACTTTAGTGGTATCTTCAAAGTTTGCTGCGTTCGAGGCATAACCTTTTGCTTTTACACCCAATGCAGTCAGTTCTTTTTCAGTATTCTGCATATTTTCATCCATCATCAGGTCTGTAAAAGCAATATTAGCACCTTCCTGAGCATACTTTACAGCAATTGCTTTTCCAATCCCGCGTGCGGCACCGGTGATCAAGGCTGTTTTTCCATCTAATAATCCCATACTTTTATTCTATTTATTTTCAGTTCTGTATATCGCTCCGAATACAATATTCGTTACATATCTTTTCTTATCCTCAATAGAGAGGTCTGCTCCTATCTTTCCCCGGATATAGGGAACTTCAATACCTTTGAGACAGTAATGAATGATCTCTGCCGTCAGGTCCAGGTTATCCATGTGAAAGACACCTTTGTCAATTCCTTCATTCAGCACGGTCCGGATAAGCTGGATCTCTTTCCGATCAAACTTTTTCCGCACCTTCTCTACCCGCCAGATATCCCGGAAAAAATTAGCCCGTAGTGTGCCGTTGCGGTAAACCACCTCTTTTACAGCATCCAGACGGGTAAAGATCATCTCCATCAGTTTCCTGTCAGGAGGAGTATCTTTTTCTGCAACCTGCCTCATTACGTCCGAGAGAATATCCAGTTCCGATTCCACAACCGCCATATAGATATCCTCCTTGCTCTTAAAGTAGGTATAAAGAGTTCTTCTACCTTTTTTGGATGCAAGGGCAATATCATTCATAGTTGTATTCTCGACACCCATCTTGGCAAAAAGCTGCCTGGCGACGTCAACTAATTTAGTTCTTGTTTTTGATACGGCCATAAATTAACAAATTGCACAATTCATAATTATGTGAGCAAAAGTACTTCTTTTCTCTTTACCGTACAAGAAAAGATTTACAATATTAACGATTATCCATACTCTATAGGATACATTTTACCTCCGGATTTCCTTGCAGGAGGCTTATCTGAACCGTAATAGCTACTACAAAAACATCTTTTAACAGAAAAAACAACAATACAAATTTGGAAGTATCAAAAAAAGCTGTACCTTTGCACCCACAATATCGCGGAGTGGAGCAGTTGGTAGCTCGTTGGGCTCATAACCCAAAGGTCGTCTGTTCGAGTCAGGCCTCCGCAACTAAGAGACACCAAATTAATTGTAAATCAATTAGTTTGGTGTTATTTTTTATGTGGCCGGGACAGAAACGGGATCAATATTAAAATCTGAAGGATTTATAAATTAAGTATATAATGTAGGGAACATCTACATGCTTAAATCCTGGAATAAACCTTCCTTCCGAAATCAGGCCCGATATAATAATATCTTAATGACGGATACTTATACTCCATATAATATTCAGCAGGCAAACGAACTTATAAAAAATGTCAATGGAATCTTTTGACGACAATACTTCAACCATGGAACTACACCTTATTCAGAATAAAATTTATGAGATCAGAGGATATAAAGTTATGTTGGACTTTGATCTGGCTGAAATGTACCAGGTAGAAACCAGGGTGTTAAATCAGGCAGTAAAACGTAATATACAACGTTTCCCTTTAGACTTTATGTTCCAACTTGAGCCAGAGGAATGGAAGGCCATCTCATCACAATTTGTGATGACATCACGTATGAAAAGGCCCAAAAGCTCTTTACCGTTAGCTTTTACAGAACATGGTGTTACCATGTTTCAAGTGTACTCAAAAGTGATATCGCTATACAGATAAATATTCAGATTGTACGAGCGTTTGTAGCGATGAGGCAGGTAGTTATTAATTCTCCTGCCATAACTATGGAAAAACTTGTACAGGATATTAAAGAACTACGGGAATATGTGGAAGAAATTATCACCGATCAAAACGAGATAAACGAAGATACCCGGATGCAACTGGAACTAATCAATGAGGCTTTGGCTGAACTCCAGGCACAAAAGAAAATATCGGAGAAGCCACGCAAGCCTATTGGATTCCGGATAAAATAAAACGAATAAAAAGATTTTCTTACAAAAAAGAATTTCTGCAATCACAATCCTGAATAACCTACAACTTTTCTCTTCAGGGTTTGTTAATACGATTATAATCAGAGGGTCACCTCCGGTAAAATAATAAGAACAAGAACAAATTTATATAACTTAACTACCAGATATCAATATGAAAAAACGAGTATTTTAAGTCTGGCACTTATTACTGCCATCACTTTTTTACTGACTGCCTGTGGAAGCAGCAATACAAAAGTTGTATCTTCCTGGACGTCTGATTCTACCCCCAGAGGATCACTAAGCAATGTATTAGTATTAGCTATGCTGGGTGACAGAGAAGCAAAAGACCTGATAGAGAGAAACCTGGTACAGGATCTCTCCCGTAACGGGGCGAACGCCTCTACAGCAACCAGCGTTTTCGGTCCTAAAGGTTTTGAAGGAATTTCAGAAAGAGCCATTGCCAGAAAACTGAAGAATTCAGGTTTTACTTCGGTTTTGATCGTTAGCCTGCGTGCCAAAGATAAGGAACTGAACTATAATCCGGGAAGTGTATATGTAAGTCCTTACGGAGGTAGATATGGAGGATATTACGGAAGATACAGATATGCGTATGATAATTTCTATACTCCGGGATACTATACAACAAGTACGGAATATCTGCTGGATGCTGACCTGTATTCCTTAGCCACTAATCAACTGATCTATTCGGCTCAGGCCCGTAGTTATGATCCGAATAGTCGCAAGTCCCTGGCAGAGGACTTCTCCGAATCGATCGTCAACGAATTAAAGACTCAGGGATTTTTCTACGCCGGTTACTAATTTAAAATTCTATATACAAAAAATAAGGTGCTCTGGTAGGGCACCTCTTTTTTTTATCTGTCCTTGAGATATTCCTGATAGAGATCATCAATTTCTTTCATCTCTATTTTCAGCGTATACAACTGTTTAAAGAACTCCTGTAATTCTTCTTTCATAAAATGCTCCTTCCGGATCTGCAATATAAGGGAAGAGGCACCCGGAGAGACAAAATAGCCAATACCCCGTTTGTTATATATAATTTCCCGGGATTGAAGAAATTCATAAGTACGCATAGCGGTATTAGCATTTACCTCTACCAGAGCTGCATATTCCCGTACGGAAGGAATTCGTTCATCTTCCTGATACTTTCCCAGCAGAATTTCGTCACAAATACGATCTGCAATCTGTAGAAAAATAGCTTTATTCTCTTTAAAATTCATAGTTTATCTGAATAAAGGTCGTTTGATAAGATCAATTTTCTTAAAGCGGTAATAGGCAAGTATCCACATCAAAATAGCTATAAATAAAAAAACGTTCCTATACCAAGCTGTAACTGCTCAACACTTGGAGGAGTAGGAAATAAATTTTTCTCTCTCACTAAATTTGTAAGCATGATGCGTGTGCTTATAACTTTTAATATATACAAAACACAAGTTATAATT